>DRKF01000077.1 GCA_011051915.1 Acidimicrobiales bacterium
CGAGACCGGTACCGGCCCCTCGAACGTGCGCTCCACCTCGTAGTGGGTTCGGGCCGGTCGGCCCTCGGTGGACACGGCCATCCTCATTCGGTTTCGCCGGCTCCGACCTATCGGTGCCTCCACGACCCCCCGACTCGAGGCCGGTATTCCGTGCACCAGGGCCCGGTAGATCCTCTCGACCCGGTGTTCCCGCAGGGCCTCGACGAGACCCGAGTAGGACTGCGGGTCGAGGGCCACGGTCATGAGCCCCGAGGTGTCGCGGTCGAGGCGGTGAACGATCCCCGGCCGGCGGGCCTCACCGACGGAGGCCACCTCGGGATGAATCGCCAGCAGACCGTTGACGACCGTGTCGTCGAAGTGGCCCGGTGCCGGGTGAACCACCAACCCCGGCGGTTTGTCGATGACCAGGATGTGCTCGTCCTCGTGCACCACCGCCAGCTCCACGGCCGGATTGGCGGCGGGGGGCTCCTCGGTCGCGGTCTCGGGAAGCTCGATGGTGACCTCATCGCCGGTCGCCAGCTTCACCACCCGTTCCGACGGCACACCGCCGTTGACCAGTACCCGGCCCTGGGCCACCAGCTCCTTGGCCGCGGTCCGACTGACTCCCGTGATCAACGAGACCACCCGGTCGAGCCTCTGGCCGTCCAGGGCCGGAGGGATCTCCTCGGTCACCACCCCGCTGGCCGAAGGCCCGCTATCCACCGGAACCCCACCTGATGAGAGCCAGGCCGACGGTACCCGTGGGCGTACCTGGAACGGGCTTCCTCATCCGATGACAGGACTGTGGTCCGCCGACTCCTCGGGCTGACGGGCCATCACCACCACGAGGATGATCGCCCCGATGACGATCCAGGTGTCGGCGAGATTGAACACCGGCCACCACTGGGCATCGATGAAGTCCACGACCGAGCCGCGGAGCCAGCCCGAGTCCCGGAACAGACGGTCGACGAGGTTGCCCGCGGCCCCACCGGCCAGCAGGCCGATCCCCACCGCGCCCCACCGACCCGGGATCCGGGACCGGTAGCGAAACAGAGCGACCACGACCACGATGGCGACCAGACCCAGGAGTGGGCCCAGCCCCTCACCGGTGCGAAATGCACTACCGGTGTTTCGCACCAGATTCAGTCTCAGCGAACCGACGAGATCGATGTCGCGATCGTCGAGAGAGGCCATGGCCCAGGACTTGGTGGCCACATCCACCGCCAGGGCGACAACGAGCACGCTCCACGTCAGGAGGGAATGCGGTTTCGACCGCGACCCGGTCTTCCCGGTACCCCGATCGACCATGAGATCGGATTCGCCGTTGCTCACATCTCTCCCGCGGACCGAACGCTCACTCGGCGACCCGGACACAGTGTCGATGCTACGGCCCCGGTGGGGATTTCGGGGCTCACCGCAGCGTTGCCCCGCCCGACACCCACTCGACTCATGAGCGCCAGGACCCAAGGGGGGACTTCGGAGCTCGCCACAGGGACCCGGGCTCGCTCACGTCCAGGTGGTGCCCCGGCTCTTGTACTCGACCCTCATGGTGGCCTGGGGAATGGCCTCCAGACGCTCCCGGGGTATGGGGAGACCGGAGACCACACAGATGCCGTAGGTGCCGTCCTCGATCCGCTGCAGGGCGGCGTCGATCTCCTCGACCGCCTCCCGGGCCTGGGCGCTCATGGCCAGATCCCGCTCGCGCTCCACCGCGATGCTGTCGCCCTCGCCGGACTCGTCGTCGAACTGGACGTCACCGGGTTCCCGGTCGGCGGCGAGCGAGTCGGCCTCGGCCTTGAGGGTCTCGGCGTGTTTCACGTAGCGAGCCCTCTCGGCCAACAGGAGCTCCCGTTGCTGCTCGAGGAACTCGTCGTCGAATGGGTAGTCGTCGGACGCTCCTCCGGCGGCTCCGGACTTCTTGGTGGCCGCTTTCTTCCCGGCCGCTTTCTTCCCGGACTTGGCGCCCTCGGAGTTGTCGGTGCTGGTCTTGGTCACTGCAGCCTTCTTCTCGCCTCGAAGTTGTACCCGCCTGAACCTGCGGGGCCCTTGAGATGGCCATAGTCGCCGTCGACCGCCAGACCCCCGACCTGAGCGTCCGGAACCGACAACGTGACGATGTCGAACTCCGGACGGATCGGGCGGTCTCCGGATCTCCGATGACCGCGGCCGTGGCGTAGCCACGGAAGCCCCTTGCCCTCGTGAAAAGGTGCCGCATTCTATGGAATCGACGGCCCGATTCCAATTTCGAACCCCGACGGGGGTCCGGTCCCCTCCGATTGGCCCATTGACGGGTTTCGGATCGCCCCGATGATCCCCGCAGGGGAACGGAGCGGAACCGGAGATGGCCACCGGAACAGGGGTCGGGATCTCAGGACGCCCCCACGGGAACAGGAGTCGGGAACAGGGGCCGGGACCTCAGGAACCGCCCAGCAGCTCAGCCATCCGCCGGCGTACACCCTCGACGTCCATTCCCTCGACGAGGACCGACTTTCCACGGGAGGTGGTCCCCCTCACCACGGTGACCGCCGAACGGGGCAGGCCGAAGGCCTCGGCCAGGACCGATTCGAGCTCGGTGTTGGCCCGCCCCTTCTCGGGTGCGGATCTGACCGCCACCCGCAGCGAGTCGCCGTGGGCGCCCAGGACCGCGGACCTCCGGGCCCCGGGTCGGGCCGAAACCCTTATCAGCGTGCCCGACCCCGAAGGTGTCAGTCGAATGGCTTCGACGCCCTCACGGTTCCCGGTGCTCACAGCCTCAGCCTCCCAGATCCGAACCGGTCGGGTGCGGACC
>DRKF01000078.1 GCA_011051915.1 Acidimicrobiales bacterium
CCGCGGATACCGACTCGGGACGGATCGACCCGGTCCCCGTACCTTCCCACGACCGTCTCCAGGGCCTCGATCTGATCCTCCAGCACCGGGCCGGCCAGATCACCGGCCACGGCCCTCTCCCAGTCCCCGCCCCGACCCGGGGTGCCGCGCCCGTCGGCCACGACCACCGCGAAACCCTGATCGGCGAACCACTGCGACACCAGAAACGAGCCCGTGGACTCCAGAACCCGCTGGGCGTGGGGTCCGCCGTAGGGGTCCATCAGAATCGGCAGGGGCCCGTCGTGGGGCCTCTCCGGCAGCAGCACGGCGACCCGGATGTCCCTGCGGGCGGTCCGGAGCATCTCGGGCCGCGGCTCCACCAGAGGCCGGGCCGACCGGTCCCCGATCGTCGCCCGGGTTCCACCCTCACCGATGACCGTGACCCTGACACCCGGTGAGTCGAGAGATCGCGAGCTGACCACGAGAGTCGAGCCCTCGGCCACGACGGAGTGGACACCGGGAGATCCCACCACCGTCACCAGCTGCTGTTCGGCGAGGCGGTACTCGTGCACCTCGACCCGGGTCGGTTCGACCGACGCCGTGAACACGATGCGCTCGGAGTCCGCATCGGCCACGCTCCTGACCCACATGTCACCCGGTGTGACAGCCGACCCGTCGACGCAGAGGCGGCGGTTCCCGTCCCTCTCCTCCACGGTGATCAGCCGTTCACCGCACAGAACCGGAGCCCCGGGAATCAGCTCCACCCAGGAGGGATCGGACAGCTCCGCGAGGTTCTCCAGGGCGCCTGAGTCGGGATCCACCCGGGCGAAGAGCAGGTCACGCTGATCGCGACTCTGCAGGGTCACCTGGAGGCCGTCATCGGACCATCGCACGGAGGCCAGGTACTCCCACCTCTCCCGGTCCCAGAGCACGTCGGTCCGGGATCCGTCCAGCCCGATCACCGACAGCTCGACCCGGGCGTTCCGCTCGCCGGCGGCGGGATACCTGACCGGATTCGGAGCTGTGGCCGGATCCACCGGATGTGAGATCCACCATGTGGGTACGGGGTCGACGTCGACCCGGGTCACCGCCAGGCGGTCCGACTCGGGTGACCACCAGAATCCCCTGGTGCGCCCCATCTCCTCCGCGGCGATGAACTCCGCCTGACCCCAGCTCACGGTCGGTGATTCGTCGGCCGCGAGAACGCGGTCGGGATCTCCCGGACCGGTTACCCGCAGGGCCGATCCGGCGACGTAGGCCACCCGCCTTCCGTCGGGGGAGATGACCGGACCGAACGCGGATGGGGCACACTCGAGCGTCTCGACCGCGGCGGTGGCCAGGTCGGCGACCACCAGGGCACCGTTGTGGAGACACACCACCCGGCCCACCTCCCGGTCGGCGCTGTAGGAGGTGATCCCCTCGGCGCTCTCCCGGGTGCGTTCCCTCAGGGCCTTCTCCGCTCCGGTCATCTCGGTGGTACCACCGGCCTCGGAGGCGTCGACGACGAGCCTCTCCTCACCGTTCGCCACATCGAGAACCCACAGCGACGTCCGGGGATCCTCCCCCGAGGCGCTGCGCAGGAAGACGACCCGCCGACCGTCGGGCGAGATCGTCAGGTTCCGGGGACTGCCGAGAGAGAACCGGCGGGTACGGGCGTACTGACGGGGAAAGGTGTCGCTCACCCCCTCGAAGCTATCCCCGACCCCCGGGGCACTCCTCGGAAAACCTCGTCGAGGACCTCGTCCAGCGGCATGGCCTCCAACCCGAACGCCTCGGTCGTGGCCCTGGAGTCCATCACGAAGGGACGCTCGAACTGGTACGCGATCCGGAGGACCTCCCGGACCTTCGGCTGGAACAGCCCGACGACCCGCAGCAGGGCCCGGGGAACCGTTCCCACCGGGACCCGGTCGACTCCTGCCGCCCGGCACATGGCGACCACGAGTTCCTCCTGGGTGAGGGGCGGACCGCTGGGTACGTGCCACGCTCGACCCCAGGCCTCCTCGCTCCGGGCCAGGGTGACCAGGGTCCGGGCCACGTCGCCGACGTAGGTCCAGCTGTGGGCGACGTCGGATCGGCCGATCACCCGGACCCCCCTGCCCCGCGCCACCCGGTCGGTGACCCGACTGCCCATGTTGTTCGCCGGGCCGAGCCCGCGACCGATGAAGTCCGAGGCCCTGGCCTCGGCCACCCTGACCCGGCCGTTCTCGTGGGCCTCGAGGGCCTGTCGCCACATCTCGGCCCTGACCCGACCCTTGGTCTCGGTGGCCGCCAGCGGGGTGTCGGTGGTCATGGGGCCATCGACGGGGCCGTACCCGTAGAGGTTGCTCATGGTGACCAGGACCGCTCCGGCCCTCTCCGCCGCCCCCAGCATCGATGAGGCCAGTGGAGGCCAGTCCCGGGCCCAACGGTGGTAGGGCGGGTTGGCGCAGTTGAACACCGTCGCCGCTCCCGCTGCCAGGTCCGCCAACCGTCCGCCATCGGCGGCGTCCGCGGGGATCAGGCTGATCAGCGGATGGCCGGGGCCCGATCCCGAACGGGTCACCACCCGGACCCGATCACCACTCTCGGCCAGGGCCAGCGCGGTGGCGGTGCCGACAGGACCGGCTCCGACGACGAGGTGTTCGACCGTCTCTCCGGCCCCCGCCGACGGGGGATCGCCCTCTGTGCGGCCGGTTGATCGTGCCCTGTTCATAACTCTTGCTCCTGCTCTGTTGCGGTCTCCGGATCCGGCTCCGGGGTCGGTATCCCGTTCTCGGCCGGAAATGGACGAGATCAGTGCACCACATCGCGAGCACTGCTCTCTCATGACACCTTGCCCGCCCGGGCGGCGAAAAGCAAGAGCACTGCTCTCTATTTGCAGCGACGCTCTCGTGGCGTGGCATCCTGGATTCATGGACAGTCCCACCACTGCTCCGAAATCGGCCCGCCGTATGGTCCGAGAGGAGCTCACCCGCCGTATCACCGACACCGCCCGGGCCCACCTGGCCCGCTCCGGAGCCGCCGGCCTCTCCCTGCGGGCGGTGGCCCGCGAGCTGGGAATGGCGTCCTCGGCGGTCTACCGGTACTTCCCCAGCCGGGACGCCCTGCTCACCACCCTCATAGTGGATGCCTACGACTCACTGGGCGAGGCCTGTGAAGCCGCCGAGAGCCGGGTCGAGCGCCGGGACCTGGCGTTGCGGCATCTGGCGATCGCCCGCTCCGCCCGGGGTTGGGCCCTCGAACACCCCCACGAGTACGCCCTGATCTACGGTACGCCTGTTCCGGGCTACCAGGCCCCGCCCGACACCGTGGATCCCGCCACCCGGGTCACCCGGCTGCTGCTCGACCTCATCGCCGACGCCGAGGCCCGGGGTTGCCGGCCGGCGTTTACCCCCGAGATGTCCGAATCGACCGTCCACGACATGAGGAATCTGGCCGACCAGGCCGGTGCGAGGGTGTCGCCGGCCTACCTGTTCGTGTCCCTGGGTCAGTGGGCCCAGCTCTTCGGGCTGATCACCTTCGAACTCTTCGGCCAGTTCAACAACGTGGTGGAGTCCCGGGCCGAGTTCTTCGACGACCAGGTGAGGCACATGGCCCGACTGCTGGGCATTCTCGAGGAACACTGAGCGAGGCCACGGGGCAGGGACGGACCGGGGCGCCACCACCTCCGGAGGTGATCCGGTTCGGCACCGACAGCCGCCCGGCCCCTACCCGGACGCGACCGGGTACAGGGCGAAGGCCTTGTTGGAGTTGAAGATGTGGCTCTCGACCAGGGTCGCCCACGACGGCGTCAGACCGGATCGGGCCATGGCGCCGAACAACACGAACCAGTTGAGCACCTCCTGCTGACCGGAGTCCTCGACCTCGGCGAGGGCGTAGTCCGACAGCTCGTCGTAACGACCCCGTGTCATCAGGTCGAAGAGGAGCCGGTCCGCCGGTGTGTCCGGTCTCAGCCGATGGGTCTTGTCGCACATGAAGGCATGGGACCAACTCGAGGAGGCCACGAGGGCGATGCGCAGCTCCGAGGAGGCGATCACCTCGGCCAGGGCGGATCCGACCGCCATCATCCGCCGCGGTGACGGCGATGGTGGATCGGGTCGGGTCGAATCGTCCCAGCGGGCCATGAATCCACGGCGCGACACCACAGCCCGCCCGTAGCAGTTGACGGCCAGTGGTACCACCGGATGGGGAAAGCCGCGGCGGTCGTAGTCGAGGAACAGAACGGCGTTGAGGAAGGCGTGCGACAGGCTGGGGTGATGCAGGGGGCGGTAGGCGTAGGCGGTGTCGATGTCACGTTCGATCAGGCCGGTGACCAGCTCCCGGGCGATATCGGGGTGGCCCCGGACCGGCACCTGGGTGTCTGCGGGCTCGCCCCAGACGTTCTCACGGCCCGTCATGGCCGACGAGAGCTGGGCCTCGCTCCAGGGTCGGCAGATCATGTCGTCGTAGGCCAGCACGGCGAAGGGTGGGATGAGGTCCTCACGGAAGTTCTCGTACTGGTCGTCGCCGATGATCACCACTGCGTCCGGCCCGAAGTCGTCGATGGCCGCCCTGACCCGACGGAAGCCCTCCACCAACCTCGAACGATGGGCGGCGGCGGCG
>DRKF01000079.1 GCA_011051915.1 Acidimicrobiales bacterium
CATCTCCTCGCCCAGTCCGATGCGGGGGTGCAGGTCTTCGTGGCCCAGGACCAGGACGCCACGACGAGAGTCCAGAAGGGCCTCGCCAGCCGTTTCGCGGCCCGGGGACGCTACTCCTGGCAGGAGGAGAGCCATATTCAGTTCAACCGGTGGCTAGTCCAGCGATACCGCAAGCACCTCACGGAGACCGACTCGTGAACCAAGCCAGCCAACCGTCAAGATCCCAGGACCTCATGGAGGGGAGAAACACAATGAAGAAGACCGAAAGGGCCCGGAGGATCCGCTGGTGGCAGGTAGCCCTGCTGCTGGCGGGACTCGGAATGGTCGCCGCCGCATGCGGCGACTCCGGCAGTGACAACAGCGCAGGAGGGGACAGCGATACCCCCACCACCGCGGCCCAGACCACCGAAGCACCGACCACCGCGGCCCCGACGACAGAGGCCCCGACCACGGAGGCCCCGACCACGAGCGAGGCGGCCCCCGATTTCGGCCTGGCCGATTTCAACGGTGACGGCAAGGTCGTCATCGGGGTGGCCGTTCCCGGGCCGCGCGACGACGGCGCCTACTACCAGGCGCTGGTGAACAAGGTCGAGCAGATCTCCGCCGACAACGGGTACGAGAGCCCCATAGTCGTGGACAACATCGATTCGGCCGACGCCGCCACCGAGCTGGCCAACCTGGCCGAGCAGGGTGTCGACATCATCGCCCTGGGCGCCTCGGAGATCGCCGACCCCCTCGCCGACGTGTCGGCCCAGTTCCCGGACATCTTCTGGTACTGCAACTGTGGGGCGGGCTACCCCGAGGGTGACACCTACGCCCAGAGCCAGGACGACGGATCGGAGATCAGCTACTCCGCCGGTGCCGCCACCGGCATCCTCCTCGCCGACAGCGGGGGAGACAGCACCGTGTTCATCGGCTGCTGCGACCTCGGTTTCGAAAAGGAGTCCTACATGGCGTTCGAACTGGGTCTGCAGTCGATAGACCCGTCCTTCACCATGACCTACGTACCCGTCGGCAACTTCCCGTTCGACTTCGACAACACGGCAGGGGCCACCGAGGCCTTCAACACCGCCGTCGCCGACGGTGTCGACGCCGTGTACCCGTTCCTGGGCGGAGCCCACGAGCCCGTGGTCAAGCTGGCCAACGAGAACGACGTCATCGTGATGAGCGCCGGTGCCTCCGACGTGTGCGAGCGCACCGACCTGGATTGGGACATAGCTGTGCGTTTCGACGCCGGCGACTACCTGGACACGATCTTCAAGGAGATCCTCTCCGGTGACTTCACCGAGGGCTCGGTCCGGGTGTTCCACGTGGGTGTCGACCCCGAACCCGGTGCGGTGATCTGCGATGCCACTCCCGAGCAGCAGGCCGCCCTCGACGAGGTGTACGCCGAGATCGCCTCGGGCGACCTGAACGACGCCTTCTTCGCGATCAAGAAGGAGGCCTACGGATTCTGAGCGAGTCCAATCCCGGGACGACCGCCGCCCCGGCCGTGGAGGTGAGGGAACTCACCAAGCGGTACGGGGCGGTGGTCGCCTGCGACCGGGTCGACTTCCGTCTCATGCCCGGGCGGATCCAGGGGGTCCTGGGAGAGAACGGGGCGGGCAAATCGACCCTCATGAAGATCCTCATCGGCCTGGTACTGCCCGATGAGGGTTCGATATACGTGAACGGGGAGCGGACGGTCATCGCCGACCCCCTCCATGCCGCCCACCTGGGCATCGGCATGGTCCACCAGCACTTCAGCCTGGTCGACGCCCTCACCGTGTGGGAGAACGTCGCCCTCGGTGAGCCCGGAAGCCTCGATCCCGGTCATACCCGGTCCCGGGTCTCCGACATCAGCGAGCGCTACGGCCTCGACATCGGACCCGAGGCGGTCGTCGGCGACCTCACCCCCGGTATGCGCCAGAGGGTGGAGATCATCAAGTGCCTGGCCCGGGATCCACAGATCCTGATCTTCGACGAGCCCACCTCGGTACTCACCCCCGCCGAGTCCGAGCAGCTCTTCGACGTACTGCGTACCGTGGTCCGTGAGGAGAACCGGGCCGTGGCCCTCGTCAGCCACAAGCTCGACGAGATCATGAGGGCCACCGACGAGGTCACGATCATGAGGGCCGGTCGGGTGGTGGACTCCATGGTCACCGCCGACGCCGAGCCCGCCTCCCTGGCCCGGGCCATGGTGGGCCGCAACGTGTCACTGCGGCGCGAGGCCGCCGCCATCGGTGCCTTCTCCGATGTTCCCACTCCTCTGGATCAGCCCATGATCCCCGCCCGCGAGGGGGAACCCGCCCTGGCCGTGAGCGGAGCCGTGGCCGGGCACGACGGGGCGCTCGTGCTGGACCACCTCGACCTCAGGGTCTGGCCCGGCGAGGTGGTCGGGGTGGCCGGGGTGGAGGGCAACGGGCAGAAACCCCTGGCCGACCTCCTCTCCAGCCTGCTGACCCTCGACGAGGGTGCGGTCGTCGTCTCGGGCCGGGAGATTCCCAGCGGTCGGGCCGGGGCGATGTCAAGGGCCGGGGTGGGAGTCATACCCGAGGACCGCCACGACTCGGGCTGCGTGCTGGAGATGTCGGTGGCGGAGAACCTGGTTCTCGCCGACCCCGATTCGGTCTCCCGCCACGGGGTACTAGACCGGAGGGCGCTGGCGCTGAGGGCCCGGGAGTTGATCGAGGAGTTCGAGATCCGCACGCCCGGCCCCGACACCCCTCTGTGGCAGCTGTCGGGCGGTAACCAGCAGCGGGTCGTCCTCGCCCGCGAGCTCTCCCACCGGCCCGCCGTGCTGGTGGCCTCACAACCCACCCGTGGCCTCGATGTCGGGGCCATCGAGTACATGAACACCCGCATCAAGGAGGCGGCCGAGAGCGGGGTGGCCGTGCTCCTCATCTCCTCCGAGCTGGAGGAGATAGCCGCTCTGTCCAGTCGCATAGTGGTCATGTACGAGGGGCGGATCGTGGGCGAGATGGACCGGGCCGACCTGGATCTCGAACGCCTGGGCATGCTCATGGGCGGCGCCGGAGTCGGAGTCGGACAATCGTGACCGTCGACGAGACCCCGATCCTGGTCGATCCCGAGGTCACCACCCCGGTGACACCCCATCGCCGCCGCGAGTGGGGCGAGGTCGTGATTCTGTACGGGCTCAGCATCGGCCTGGCCCTGGGCATCTCCGCCGCCCTGGTCGCCTTCACCGGCGGCAGCTGGCGTGAGGTCTTCAGTGCCATCGTCGAAGGCAGCCTCACCCGTCCCGGACGCTGGGGAAAGACCCTCGCCCAGTCGGCGCCGCTGCTCCTGGTGGCGGTCGGAACGATCGTCACCACCCGGAGCGGTCTGGTGAACATCGGCCAGGAGGGTCAACTCCTCATGGGGGCGACCGCTGCGGCCTTCGTGGCCACCCGTCTGGGCGGCCCGGGGCCCGTGCTCCTCGTGGGAGCCCTGGTGGCGGGGGCCGCCGCCGGGGGCCTGTGGGCCGCCCTGGCGGCACTGATGAGGTACTGGCGCAAGGTCCCCGAGGTGATCAGCACCCTGCTGATGGTGTTCATCGCCTTCAGCCTCACGGGGTACCTGCTGAGCAGCAAGTCGCTCCTGTTGGACCGCGACCCCGCCCGGGCCAACCGATCGGTGACCAGCGGCCAGGTGCCCTCCGATGTGCGGCTTCCCACCATCCGACTGTTCGGCAACGAGTTCCACAGCGGCGTGCTCATAGCCCTGGCCACGGCCCTGCTCCTGGCCTACCTGTTGGGCCGTACGGTGTGGGGTTTCCGGGTGCGGATGCTGGGTCACAATCCACGGGCCGCACAGAGGGCCGGGGTGGACGAGGCCCGTTCGGGGACCCTGGCCATGGCCACCTCGGGAGCGCTCAGCGGACTGGCCGGTGCCGTCATGCTCACCGGCGGTGTCGCCAACTACCGTCTCACGCCCGGTTTCTCCAACAACGTGGGCTGGGAGGGCCTGCTGGTCGCGCTCCTGGCCCGGGCCAGCGCCCTGCTGGCCATTCCCATGGCCCTGCTGTTCGGAGGACTCCGGACCGGTTCGGGGTTCCTGGCCTCCACCGGGGTCGAACGCAAGATCGTCGACGTGGTCCAGGCGCTGCTGGTTCTCGCCCTACTGGTGCCTCCCGCGGTTCTCTATGTCCGGCAGCGCCGCCGGGCCCTCGCCGCCACCCGGGACCGAACATGACCGCCGGAATCCGGCCCTGCCCGGGAGCGCACGTGATCACCGGAATCCGCCCCACCACACGAAAGGTCCGCCACCATGGGTGACTTTCTCGGAGCCGTGGGTGATGTCCTGACGTCCTCCACGTTCTACGCCAGCGCGGCCCGTCTCAGCGCCCTGCTGATGTTCGCGGCGGTGGGGGAACTGGTGGCCGAACGGGCCGGCACCCTCAACATTTCCGTGGAGGGCATGTTCCTGTCGGGGGCCTTCGCCAGTGCCCTGGGTTACCACCTCACCGGGTCCGTGGTTCTCGGACTGGTGGTCGGTATCGCCGGGGGACTGCTGATCGCGGCCCTGCAGGCCAATCTCAGCCATCGTCTCCCCGCCGATCAGTTCGTCGTGGGGCTCACGCTCAATGTCCTGGTCGTCGGTCTGGCGGCCTTCCTGGACTCCAACATCAAACCGGTGGTGGAGGCGGCCTCGGTTCTGGAGATCCCTCTGCTGTCCGACATTCCCCTGATCGGCCCCGCCCTGTTCGGCCAGACCTGGCCCGTCTACCTCATATACCCGCTGGTACCCGCCATCGGCTGGCTGCTGTACCGCACCCGTTGGGGGCTCGAGGTCCGTGCCGTCGGGGAGAATCCCCAGTCCGCCGACGTGTCGGGTATCCACGTGAACAAGCGTCGCCGCCAGTCCATCTACGTGTCCGGCCTGGCCGCCGGTCTCGCCGGTGGCGTGTTCGTCCTGGGGCTCATCGGCAGTTTCGACGTCGGCATGGTGGGGGGAAGGGGCTTCGTGGCCATCGCCGCCGTCATCTTCGGGGGCTGGACCGTCAAGGGCACCGTCGCCGGCAGCCTGCTGTTCGGCGTGGCGGACTCCTTCCGGTTCACCCTCCCTTCCCTGGGCTATCAGGTGAATCCGAACCTCCTGGCGGCCATGCCCTACATCCTCACCCTGGCGGTGATGATGTTCTTCGCCTACCGCAGCCGCCAACCCCGAGCCCTGGCCCAACCCTTCATCAGGGGCCTGCGCTAGAACCAGCCGTCGTGTCTCGGCCCGACTCGCCGCCCCGATCCCCGATCAGGAACGGTCCTCGATCTGGTGGCGGAATTCCTCGCCGTCCCAGTAGTCGACCCGGTGGGTGATCAACCCGTCTTCGATACGGAACCGGAACATCCCCCGTATCCGCACCGGATGACCCGACACCCGGGCGGTGAGAACGTAGGGGACCGCCACCCGGCACCCCTCGGCGATGACGTCCTCGGCCTCGTACCGGAGGTCCTCGAATGACTCCAGGAACGACGGCAGCCTCTCCCGATAGGTGTCGCGACCGACCAGGCTGGTACCCCGGGCCGAGGTGTGTTCGTTGTGGAAGTCCTCACTGACGTGAGAGGCGATCAGGTCGACGTCACCGACGTTGAGGGCCTCCAGGTACGACAGGGCCACCTCGCGGGGGGAAGGCGGTGTCCGGTCCCCGGTCATCCCCAGAGTTCGTTCACCTTGTCGAACACCTGCTGGCCGTGGCTCATCTCGATCCGGTTGCCGTCGGGGTCGGTGATCATGCAGATGTATCCCACGGGGGCGGGGAGCTCCACCGGTTCCATGGCCAGGCAGCCCTGCTCGCGGGCCCGGGCGGCCACATCGTCGAGCTCCTCCCGGGACACCAGCTCGATGCCGATGTGACCGAAGGGGGCCAGCTGGGGCTGGGGCTTGCCCTGGTCCTTGTAGAACATCACCAGCACGAGGATCATCGGGGTCTCCACCTGACCCTCGTTCGAGAGCCAGGCGCTGCGCCCGTCGTCGTCGGAGAACCTCTCGACCACGACCAGGGGTGTGAACTCCGTGTACCACTCCACCGAGCGGTCGATGTCGGAGGACGGGAGGGCGATGTGGGTCCAGCGGGAGCGGGTCAACCGGCTCATGGTCGGACCCTAGCACCGGTCTGTTGGTCTGACCGTGCTCACGATCGCCGTCTTCGACGCCTCTCCCGCATGTCCCGGGCCCGCCTTCGACGCCTCTCCCGCGCCTCCCGGTCCCGCCTTCGACGCCTCTCCCGCGCCTCCCGGTCCCGTGTCGACGGCGAGGTCAGCCCCCCAGCCCGGCCCGGGCCAGCAGATCCCGGGAGGCCGCCCGGGCCCGATCCCTGAGGAGGTCGGTGTCCACGGTCAGGCATCGGCCCTCGGCCACCACACGACGCCCCCCGACCCAGACGTCGCTCACCGACCGTCCGCCATCGGACCACGCCAGCTGCTGGGCCGTGTCCCCCCGGGGCCACCACCAGGGCCCGTCGGTGCTGTGGACCACCACGTCGGCCACAGCACCGGGGGCCAGAATCCCCACCGTCCGGTGACCACCCAGGACCTCCCCGCCCCGGGCCGTGGCCCATTCCAGGGCGTCCCAGGCGCCCATCGCCTCGGGGTCAGCGGTCATGTCCCGGGCCAGACCCACACCGAGCACCGCGGCCCTCATGACGCTGAGCGAATCGGAGGCGTTCTCCGAATCGCAGCCGATCCCGACCCTCACGCCCTCGTCCATCATCTGGTGGTGACGGCCGGCCCCGGTCACGCCCTGGGCCAGACGCAGATAGGCCCAGGGGCAGTAGGCCACCGCCGCCCCCGAAGCGGCGAGGGCGTCAACCTCGGCCCGATCCACGTGAACGGCGTGGGAGACGACCGTCTCGGGCCCCAGCACCCCCAGACGGTGCAGGTGGACGAGGGGACGGCCCATCCCCCGGCGGCGGTACGACACGGCATCGGCGGGGGTGGGCGACATGTGGAACGTGAGGCGGGTCCCGATCTCGCGGGCCAGCTCGGCGGCCCCGACGAACAACTCGTCGGAGACCAGGTCGTGTCCCACCAGGGCGACCCATCCCCGAATCCTCCCACCGTCGCGTTCGATCGCCGCCGCCTCCCTCTGGCGGGTCAGGACCTCCGCCGCCGGCCCCGATCCCGGGCCCGGTGCCAGGTCCCATCCCCAGGTGGACACCGCCCCCCGGATCCCCGTGGCCTCCATGGCGTCGGCGACCCGCTCGGGATGGGCTACCGTGCCGGCCTCGACCACGGTGGTGACTCCCTCGAGCAGGCTCTCCACACACGACAGGGTGGCGCTGATCTCATCGTCATCGGCGGTGTGGTGGGAGTGCAGGGGTACCGCCCACCCGAATATCGACTCCTCGGAACCGATGTCATCGGGAATCATGCTGTGGGCCAGGCGGTCGCCGGTCAGATGCTGATGGGTGTTGACCAGACCCGGGGTGACGACCGAGCCCGTGGTGTCCACCACCTCGGCCCCGGCGAAGCGGTCCAGGACGTCCCGGGCGGGACCCACCGCCAGGATCCCGCCGGGGGAGAAGGCCACCCCGCCGTTCACGAGGATCTCCCGCTGCCCGTCCATGGTGAGGACCTCTCCTCCGGCAAGCACCGTCACCGGCTCGTCGGCGGAGTGCGGCGATGGGTTCGATGGCACGGCGGTCTCCCGGTGGTGGCTGAGGGGGGTTTCGTGTTGCCCCGAACCGGCAGGATAGGCTGAACTCGATGGTCTGACCATCAGCCCAAAGAATCCGAGGTGCGGGCCGGCGCCGGCGCGGCCGACCCGGCGCCCAGAGGGGGGACGAGCCCAATGACCAACACCAGCGGGCCGATGACGGCCGAGGAACTGCAGTCCGGGGCCTTCACGCACCGGGAAGCTCTCCGGCACCAGTGGCATGGCGTGGCCCTGGCCCGGGAGGTCGACACCGAACCCGTCCAGGTGAGCCTCCTGGGCCGGGAGTACGTGCTGTGGCGAACCCCCGACGGATCCATCTCCGCCGCCCCCAACGGTTGTCCCCACCGCAACGCCCGGCTGTCCGAAGGCAGTATCCGCGGCGACGGGTGTCTGGCCTGCCCCTATCACGGCTGGGCCTTCGACCCGCAGGGACGCTGTGTCGACATCCCCTCGTCGGGACCCGACGCCCGTATCCCACCCAAGGCCCATCTGGCGGTCACCAACTGCGAGGTCCGCTACGGGCTGGTGTGGCTCTGCCCCGGCGATCCCGTTGGAACCCTCCCCGCCATCCCCCAGGAGGACGACCCCGCCTTCCGGCGCATCAACAACCCCGTGCAGGTGTGGAGGACGGCGACCACCCGCATGGTCGACAACTTCCTCGACATCTCCCATTTCTCCTATGTGCACCGCGGAACCTTCGGCGCCACAGTCGATCCGCTGGTACCGCCGATCGAGGTCACCGAGCTCCCCGACGGCTACACCGGCTACGCCTACGAGGCCCGGGTGGGAAACCCGTCCGTGGCCGCCGCCGGCGTCACCGGTCAGACCGAGCCCGAAGTCGACCGGTGGATGACCTCGGGATTCCACCTTCCGTTCACGGTGCGCTCCACCGTCCGCTACGCCGACGGCCTCGAACACATCCTGCTGCTGGTCAGTACCCCGATCGACGACGTCACCAGCTACTTCACGTTCGTGGTCTGGCGCAACGACGACTTCCGGGTGTCGGCGGAGGACATCATCCAGTTCGATCGTCGCATCGGTGTGGAGGACCGCACCATGCTCGAGACCGTGCCCGGTTCCCTGCCCCTGGGCAACGAGGGGGTCGTCAGCGTGCAGTCGGATCGCTGCTCGGTGGAGTGGAAGCGCCGCCTGGTGCAGATGCTGGAGTCCTGACAGCCCGATTCCCACCCCAGTCCTCCGCCCCACCCCATCACCCCGATCTGTGAGACCCGCGGACCGCCACACCAACCCCCGCGCTCACAAAAGCCCGGGGAGAACACCCCATTCACCGCATCTGTGAGACCCGCGGACCGCCGCACCGACCCCCGCGCTCACAAAAGCCCGGGGAGAACAC
>DRKF01000080.1 GCA_011051915.1 Acidimicrobiales bacterium
AAGGGCGAACGGCTGGTCTTCGGCACTGGTCACGGATCGACCATACCGAGCCGGCCCGATGGGTATGGTGGATCCATGGGAAGAACAGCGGTGGCAGTCCTGGTGGCGATGCTCATGGTGGCGGCCGTGCTCGGATCGGGTCCGCCGGCCGCGGGGGCGACCGAGGCGGTAGACAGCTCCGCCGGTCGGGCCCTGTTCGAGGAGCCGACCGCTCCGCGTGTGGACGAGGAAATCCTGGGCCTGGCCCCGCTGGTGGGTATCACCTACCGGGAGATCCAACCGGGGGACCGTGGGTTCGATGTCCGATGGATCCAGAACCGGCTGATCGACCTGCACTTCGATCCGGGAACCCCCGACGGGAAGATGGGCCAGGGAACGCTGTCGGCCCTGTGGGCGCTGGAGAAGATCTCGGGCCTCGAACCGGTCGACAATGTCACCCCCGAGGTGTGGGACATCCTGCTCAACGGAGTCGACATCCAACCCCTGGTGGCCGACGGCGAACCCACCCGGGCCGAGATCGATCTCGATCTCCAGGTGATGGAGGTGTGGAAGGACGGGGAGCTGGTTCTCGTGACCCACATCTCATCGGGTTCGGGCAGGGGCTACTGCAACGGCGGGCGTTGCCGGCGGGCCGTCACCCCCACGGGCGACTACACCATCAACCGAACCATCGACGGTTGGCGCCACGCCCCTCTGGGCAACCTGTACAACCCCCTGTACTTCAACGGGGGAATCGCCATCCACGGGTCGGGCTTCGTGCCGACGTGGCCCGATTCCCACGGCTGCGTCAGGGTTCCGATGCACGTGGCGGAGGAACTGCCCTCGATCATCAACCGCGGCGATCCCGTGCACGTCATCTCCAACACCGACGCCTGACCGTCGACCCGCTCTTCACCGGTCCCGCAACCCGATCTATGCCACCGAACGCGTCCCATAGGACGCGTTCGGTGCCACAGATGGATTCGGTGTGGGGTGTCCGGAATGGCTCAGCCGGTCAGCCGGCCCGGTCGACCGGTCAGCTGAGCCTTTCGATGATCATGGCCATTCCCTGGCCTCCACCGATGCACATGGTCTCGAGGCCGTAGGTGCGGTCGAGGGTCTGGAGGTCGTTGATCAGGGTGGTCATGATGCGGGCCCCGGTCATGCCGAAGGGGTGACCCAGGGCGATGGCCCCGCCGTGGGGGTTGAGCTGGTCCTCGATGGAGATCCCCACCTCGTCACACACCGGCAGGACCTGGGCGGCGAAGGCCTCGTTGAGCTCCACCACGTCGATGTCACCGATGGACATCCCGGCCCGGTCCAGGACCTTCCGGCAGGCCTCGATGGGACCCACACCCATGATCTCGGGGGCCAGGCCCGACACCGAACTGGCCACGATACGGGCCAGAGGGGTCAAGCCGTACTCGGCGGCCTTGGTGTCGCTCATCACCAGTACGGCGGCGGCGCCGTCGTTGAGGGGGCAGGCGTTGCCTGCGGTCACCCGACCGTCCTCCTTGAACACCGGCTTGAGCTGGGCCATCGACTCGGCGGTGACCCCGCGGCGGGGACCGTCGTCAGCGCTCACCACGGTGCCGTCGGGGGTGGTGATCGGGGTGATCTCCCGCTCGAAGAACCCGTTGTCCTGGGCGGCCACGGCCCGGTTCTGGGACAGGGCGCCGAACTCGTCCATGCGCTCGCGGGAGATGCCGAACTTCTCGGCCACGTTCTCAGCGGTGAACCCCATGGGGATGTACATGTCGTTCACGTAGTCGGGACGGGACTTGTCGACGAAGCGGGGGTTCATGTGCTCCCGCCCGAATCCGCCTCCGGCCCGACTGACGGACTCCGATCCACCCGACACGAAGACGTCGCCCTCCCCGGCCTTGATGGCGTGGAAGGCCATGCGGATGGTCTGCAGCGACGAGGCGCAGAAACGGTTGACCGTGGTGCCCGGTACGGTGTCGGGGAGTCCGGCCAGGGCGGCGGCGTTGCGGCCCAGGTTCATGGACTGCTCGCCGGCCTGGCCGGCGGCGCCCCAGATCACATCCTCGATCGCGTCCCGGGGGACTTCAGGAACCTTGTCCATGAGCTTGTCGATGATGAAGCCACTCATGTCATCGGGTCGAACCTCGGTGAGAGACCCCTTGAATGCCCGCCCGATCGGTGTGCGGGCCGTGGCGACGATTACGGCTTCGGTCATTGGGTTCCCCCTGAGGCAGTCGGTGCTGGACCAGAGGCTACCGACCGGTAGGCCCGGTTCTCCAGGTGGGAGCCGCGTGGCGGCGGTCCTCATCGCCATGGCCCTGGTGGTTTCGGCCTGCAGCGGGGGAGTTTCGGGGGGTTCGGGATCGGCAGATCCGGAGGCGGCAGTCACCGAGGCGCCGACGACCACCGAAGCGATCGCCCCCACCACGGCCCCGACGACCACGATCCCGACCACCACGACCGTTCCACCCAGTTTCCCCCTGGCCGAGTCGGTCGCCTTCCTCGGTGCCTGCACCGCCGGGGGATCGGGGGCCGGGGCCTGCAGTTGTGCCCTGTCGGCCTCGGCCGGTCTGCTGAGCCCCCTCGACCTGAGGGCGTTGGAGGACTCGTTCTCCGCCACGGGCGAGTGGCCGGAGGTCCTCGCCGGCGAGC
>DRKF01000081.1 GCA_011051915.1 Acidimicrobiales bacterium
CGGAGCCTCACCACTAGGGCAGGGGCTTGACGTCGACGACGCCCGAACCGGCGACGCTCGAAATGAAATCCGGGGCGTCTCCGAAGGGGTAGCTGGTACCCGATTCCGTGACCAGCCAGTAGCCGTCCCCCGACGGGGTGACGCTCATTCCGACGATCGTCCCCTTGTTGGACTTGGTCCCACGGGAGCCGTGAAAGCCGACCTGGCCGAAGGCGAAGACGCCGCCGTCCTCGGCGACGAACCAGTAGCCCTTGCCGTCGGGATGGGCCGTCATCCCCGTTATCGGCCGGGCCAGGGCGATGTCACCGGTCGAGCCGAAGAACCCGGCGTCACCGAAGGCGAAGATCCCGCCGTCGGAGGCCACCAGCCAGTAGCCCTCCCCCGAAGGCGTGGCCTCGATGCCGACCACGGGCCTGTTGAGGTGCACACCTCCCATGGAGCCGTAGAACCGGGCGTCACCGAAGGCGAACACGCCGCCGTCGGAGGCCACCAGCCAGTAGCCCTCCCCCGAAGGAGTCGGAGCCATGCCGACGATCGGTTCGTCGAGCACCATCGCACCCGTGGAGCCGAAGAACCCGGCGTCACCGAAGGCGAAGATCCCGCCGTCGGAGGCCACCAGCCAGTAGCCCTCCCCCGAAGGAGTCGGAGCCAGTCCGACGACCGGTTCCTTCAACTCGGTACCCGACATGTCCCCCAGTTCGGGGGCGGCACCGAACCCCAGGACGCTGCCGTCGGCCTTGGCCAGCCAGAACCCGGTGGTCTGTTGCTCGGCCTCCGTCGGCGCGAAATCGGTGAACTGGTACCAGTCCGACAGCAGGCCCAGGGACTTCCGGAACGGATCGGCACTCCAATTGGCGATCGGGATCTCGATCGTCGCCTCACTCCCCCTGATCTCGACCCGACGGACCCGGCCGCCCCATTCACCGAGTCCGTTCCGTTCGGTCACCCGGATCGACTCCAGGACGCCGACCTCGGGGTACATGGCCTCGATCGTGGACCGGGGCACCTTCCTGGTCCATTCGTGGGCGACGTTGATCGACGTATGGTCCCCCAGATCCTCCACGGCGGGATAGCCGTTGCCCTCGCTCTGAGGGGCGGTCCAACCCCCCGTGGCGGCGGCGAACTCGGTGAGCGACACCGCTCCGTCGGAGTTCCGCCGGACGAGTCCGGCAGTGGCGGCCACCGCAGCGGTGGTGGTCTCGAAGTTGGTGCCGTAGTCCAGGGGCAGGCCGTTCAACCAGGCGCCCTGGTAGACCTGACAGGACTGGGTGTTACAGGTGTCCGAGGCGTAGTTGCCGTTGGCCCGACGCCACTCGGCCTGGGCGGTGGCGTACGAGCGGGCGGCCACCGCCTGGGCCTTGAGGGCCTCTATCCCCTTGCCCTCGCCCAGGTTGCCCCAGTAGGAGGGTGATTCCCGGGGAACGACGCCCCTCAGGTAGGACTCGACCGGCAGTCGATTGACCACGAAGGATTCCAGTCCGATCTCCACGAACCTGAGGGCCCCTCGGTATCCCCTTCCCCCACCGTCCCCGCCTCCGGGGTCGCACACGATGAGGAACTCGTTGAAGTCGTCCCCCTGCTCGACGACCGAAGGGACAGCCTCGATGAACGGGTGACCGCCCTGACCCACCTCCCCGGCCACCGTGGAGGTCTCGGCCCAGGGACCGTCGCAACTGGCGGAACGATCGATGGCGAATGAGTCCTCCCCGAGCAGACGCAGTCTCACGGCCTCCCCCGCCGGGACATCGACACCCGCCACGGAGAACGGGCTGTTGGACCACAGCCGGAGTTCGATGTTGTCGAGTTCCTTGAGGTGGACCTTGATGTCGTCGTTCGGGATGGGATCGCCGAAGGTGGTCCCCCCGTAGAAGTGATCCAGGATCTGCTCGTAGGTCCAGTCGTAGTCGATGGCGTAGCCGAGGGCACCCCACTGGCCCATGCCTCGACCGTGACCGAATCCACGACCCTCGATCGTTATGAGATCCGGAGCGGTGTCGGCGACCGCCCCGGTCGCCGGCAGCACCAGGCCGGCCGCGAACAGCAGAACGGTGATCAGGACGGCTGAGGAACGGGCGATGGCCTTCGGGGCGCGGATTGAGTTGCTCATCTCGTACTCACCACTGTCCTCTTCGGCAGATGGCCCGCACCCAGTTACCCGAATCCCGAAAATAGTCGACGTCGGAGGCGCCATGGCAACCCCGAACCGAGCCGGGAAACCGATGGTCCGGAACCCGTCCACGATCCTGACTCGCCTGTCCGTCTAACCCGGCGGACCGGCGGTCGTCGTGACCACGGCGGCCACCACGGGGGCGGCCACCCGGGTCGGGGCAAAGCTAGGCGCTCCGGCCCGCCCCCGCACGGCACCGTCGGCACCGATGATCACGTAGCCGCGACCGGCGGTCTGGATCCCCACCACGGTGTTCCCCGAAGCCGACCGGCCGACCGTGGCGTCCCCGAAAGCGAACACGCCGCCGTCGGCGGTGACCATCCGGTACCCCCGACCCGACGCCGTCACCGCCACATCCACCACCGGCGACACCAACCCCAAACCCGCCGCCGAACCGAAGAACGGCGCATCACCAAACGCGAACACCCCACCATCGGCCGCCACCAACCAATACCCCCGACCCGAGGCCGTCACCGCCACATCCACCACCGGCGACACCAACCCCAAACCGGTGAGATCACCTCGGAACGAGACAGCTCCGCCGGTGGTGACCCGTCCGTCGGCGCTGGTCATGATGAAGCCCGTCTCGCCCCGCCCGAGGGCCGCGGAGACATCCAGTACCCCGATGCCATCCCCCGCGGTGGGCACGGCGGCGGTGGTCCGCAGCTGCAACGCGATTCGTTCCGGAGACCAGTCACCGTGGGCCTGAACGAGCAGAGCAGCCGCCGCCGACACCAGAGGGGCGGCGTAGGAAGTGCCCGAATCCACGGCGTAGGACCCGGGCCCCCTTCCGTCGGTGGTCACCATCGACCGGCCCGGGGCGGCCAGGTCGATCCAGCCGGCATCGGAGGGGAACGGACCGCTGGAGCCGTCGGCGGCGATGGCGGTGACCGAGATCACCCCGGGGAGCGCGGCCGGGCACACCGGCCCGGCCCCGGCGCTGTTTCCCGCGGCCGCCACGACCACCACACCGGCTCTGAGAGCGCGGTCCACGGCCGCCGGGACCGGACTACCCGGTACGCAGGGGCCACTGAGTGAGACGTTGATCACGTCGGCGCCCGACGTGACGGCACAGTCGATGGCCTCGGCCAGCTGGGCGTCGGTGGCCACAGCACCACGAGTCGCTCCCAGGATCGGAATGTCGACGATCGGTGTCCCCGGAGCCAACCCCCTGATGCCAAGGCCGTTGTCGGCCCGGGCCGCTATCAGACCGGCCACCCGGGTTCCGTGGCCCAGGTCCAGGGGGCCGCTGGTCGGAGCGCAGGCGGGTCGGGTCACCAGGCCCGCCAGGTCCTCGTGGTCAGCCCGGATTCCACTGTCGATGACCGCCACCACCGGGCGCCGGCCACTCGATGCGGATCCCGCGTCGCGAGGTTCCGATACCGCCGCCAGATACCACTGGGAGACCTCGGCGGAGGTCCCGACCCGGCAGCCGCTGACGCAGGGATCCACCCCGCTGGGCGGAGCAGTCGTCGAGGTGACCACCGGCACCGTCGACGGCGGCACAGAAGAACTCACCGGCACGGTCGACGGCGGCACAGAAGAACTCACCGGCACCGTCGAACCCGTCACCGGCACCGTCGTTCCAGGCACCGTCGAACCCGTCACCGGCACCGTCGTCGCAGGCACCGTCGAACCCGTCACCGGCACCGTCGACGGCGGCACCGACGGGGCAGTGGGGACAGGAGGGGTCGATGGGGTGTCGGGATTCTCGTTCGCGGGGACCGTTGTCGGGCTCACCGGAGGCGGTGACTCTTCCGGTGGAGTCGGGGAGGTGGGCACGGGGAGGATCGTGGTCGGAACCGGCACGGTCGTGGGGGCGGGAGGCACCGGTACCGGAGGGGGGTCGGATGCCACTTCCTCGGTGTGGTCAGGGACCTGTCCGGTCACCGGGGTGACGGGTCCCGGGGCCGTCGTCGAGGTCACAGGCGACCCCTCGATCGGGGACGGCACCGTAGTCGCAGGCACCGTCGTTCCAGGCACCGTCGAACCCGACACCGGCACCATCGACACAGGCACAGAAGAATTCACCGGCACCGTCGTCGCAGGCACCGTCGAACCCGACGCCGGCACCGTCGTTCCAGGCACCGTCGACAGAGGCACCGTCGGACCCGACGCCGGCACCGTCGTCGCCGGCACCGTCGAACCCGTGAGGGTCGTGTCCAGCGTGGTTGAGGTGGTGGGCGGGGGGCCCTCCACGGTGGTCTGCGTCGTGGGCGGGGGCCCCTCCACCGGTCGGCTCGTGACCCTCCACAGGCCGCCATCGAACCAGGCCGGCAACTCGGCCAGGGTGGGATCGAATCCGGTCGGAAGCTGGGCCGTCGGTTCACCGAGAGCTCGCGGCGAACCGACCGACCCGGAAGGCCCATCGGCGGGCGCGGCCAGGACGGGCGGAGCCGAGACTCCGACTATCAGCAACACGGCAACTACAGACAGCACCGCCCGGTACGGGCGGCCCATCGGTTCTGAGGACAACTAACTGGTCCGTTCGGGTCAGGCTCCGCCCGTTCGTCCAGACCTGTCCCAGGGTACGTCACCCAGAGCGTCGAATCGGTGACACAGAGAGAACTTTTCCCAGCCGGCCGCGGCTGGTGGGCTTCTCGGGCCCCAGACGGTCTCAGGGTTGTCTACCGGCCTTCGCCGATTCGAGTCTCAGGGTTGTCTACCGGCCTTCGCCGATTCGAGTCTCAGGGTTGTCTACCGGCCTTCGCCGATTCGAGTCTCAGGGTTGTCTACCG
>DRKF01000082.1 GCA_011051915.1 Acidimicrobiales bacterium
CATCAGACATGAATGGAGATTCAGTATCCGTCATGAATGAAGCGGATTCATCAACCGGTTCAGACCCGGGACCGACGGCCGACTGAATCACCTGTTCGGACCGGTGGGAGTCGGGGCTGCGGATACCGTCGATCGGTAATACGGTCGCCGTGTCCGCAGCCCCGTCCGGGATGCGGGCCCCGACCCCGATCAGAAGGCCCCGACCGCATGGCAATCGACCTCCGCAGCGACACCGTCACCCGCCCCGGCCCCGACATGCGCCGGGCGATGGCCGGGGCCGAGGTGGGTGATGACGTCTACGGCGACGATCCGACCGTCAACGCCCTGGAGGAGCTGGCCGCGGACATGCTGGGCAAGGAGGCCGGGCTCTACGTGTCGTCGGGCACCCAGTCGAATCTCTGCGCCCTGCTCGCCCACTGTCGGCGAGGCGACGCCTATGTGGTGGGCCAGACCGCCCACAACTACCGCTACGAAGCCGGCGGGGCCGCCGTCCTGGGTGGTATCCAGCCCCAGCCCCTGGATCTGGCCCCCGACGGCACCTTCGATCTCGACGCCCTCGCCGGACACATCGTCACCGACCACATGATGTACCACTTCGCGGTGTCGAAGCTCCTGTCCCTGGAGAACACCTACAACGGCGTCGTGCTCGATCCCCGCTACGTGTCCCGGGCCCAGGAACTGGCCCGTTCCAAGGGGCTCTCGCTGCATCTGGACGGGGCCCGGATCTGGCACGCGGCGGTCGAACTGGGTGTCCCTCCCGCCGAGGTGGCCGAGGGGTTCGACACCGTGTCGGTCTGCCTGTCGAAGGGACTGGGCGCCCCGGTGGGATCGGTTCTGGTCGGTTCGGAGGCGATCATCGGCGAGGCCCGTCGCTGGCGCAAGATGCTGGGCGGGGGGATGCGTCAGGCCGGGGTGATCGCCGCCGCCGGGATCTACGCCCTGGAGCACAACATCGACCGGCTGGCCGAGGACCACGCCCGGGCCCGACGCCTGGCCGAGGGGCTGGCCGGGATCCCCGGTGTGACCGTGGTGAACCGGGCCACCAACATGGTGTTCGTGAGGCTCGACGGCATTGATCCGGCCGCGCTCCAGCGGCGTTTCGGCGAGGTCGGGATAATCGTCAGTGCCGCCCCCATGGTGAGGATGGTCACCCACCTCGACATCTCCGACGCCGACGTGGAGACCGTCATCGACGAGTTCGCCCGGTTCGCCGGCGCCTGACGGGGCCGTACTCTCCCACCGGGGGTACATTCGGCCCCCACACCCACCCGGTTCGCCGGCGCCTGACGGGGCCGTACTCTCCCACCGGGGGTACATTCGACTCATGGAGTTCGGACCCCTGCTGCCATCCGACGACGAACCCGAGATCTCCGATCCGGGTGAGCTCCGGGAGCACCGCCGGAGACGGCTGGTGCTCGCCTACCGCCTGTTCGGGGCCCTCCGCTGGGGTCACATCGGTGACGGGCACATATCGGCCCGGGACCCCGAGCGTCCCGATCACTTCTGGCTGATCCGCTACGGCGTGGCGTTCAACCACTGCACCATCGACGACATCGTTCTGGTGGGCCCCGACGCCACGGTGGTCGAGGGTGGGGGCGACATCAACTTCACCGCATGGAACATCCACTGGCCGATCCTCATGGCCCGCCCCGACCTGGTGTCCGCCGCCCACACCCACACCCCCTGGGGCACCCCGTTCTCGGCGGAGGTCCGGCCCATCGAGCCCATCAGCCAGGAGGCCTGCGGGTTCTTCGAGGCCCACGCCATATTCGACGACGAGGAGGTCGAGGTCCGCACCCTCGACGGCGGCAAACGTATCGCCGAGGCCATCGGCCACCACCGGGCCATGGTGCTTCGCAACCACGGTCTGCTCACGGCCGGGGCCAGTGTGGACGAGGCGGTGGGCCGGTTCGTGATGATGGAGAGGGTGACCGAGACCGCCATGAAGGCCCGCCACGCCAAGCCCATCTCCAGAACGGCGGCGCTCGAGGCCCGCGAACGTCTGGGCAGTTCCCAACAGGCCTGGCAGATCTTCAACTGGTTGATCCGTACCCATCTGCACTGAGGACCCGATGACCATCGACGAAGTCGACAGCTACGCCTTCCTGCCCCGGGCCTTCCGCACCATCTACGAGGCCGAGCCCTGGGCTGATCACGAACCGGCGTGGGCCCCTTTCGAGCCGCCGGTGGGTGAGGCCCGGGTGGCGCTGCTGTCCAGTGCCGGGATCCACCTGCTGGACGGCCAGGAACCCTTCGACGTGGAACGCGAGAGGCGCGAGCCCACCTGGGGCGATCCGACGTTGCGGGTGATCCCCGCCGGTGTCACCCAGGAGGGGATAGGGGTCACCCACCTCCACATAGACACCTCCGACATCGAGGCCGACATCAACGTGGCCCTACCCGTCCACCGCCTGGCGGAACTCGCCGCCGAGGGGATGATCGGCGAGGCCTCACCGGTGAACTTCTCGGTGATGGGCTACCAGGAGCACGGGGCGGCCACCTGGCGCGACGTGACCGGACCCGAGATCGCGGCACGCTGCCACGCCGCCGACATCGATGCCCTGATCCTGGCCCCCGCCTGACCGGACTGCTGCCGGAACGTGCCCGTGCTGGCACGAGTGATCGAGGCGGCGGGCATCCCCACCGTCACCGTGACCATGATGCCGATCCTGGCCGAGAAGTACCGCACCTCCCGGATCCTCGGTGTCGAGTTCCCCTTCGGCCATTCGTTCGGACTGCCCGGCGACATCGCCATGCAGCGGGAGACCCTGCTGGCCGCCCTCGACCTTCTGGCCACCGCTGTGGAACCGGGAACGGTCGTGCACCACGGCCGGGAATGGCCCGTCGACAGACGCACCGCCTACAAGTCCTGGCAACCCTCCGAACCCAGCCCGATCGTGGCCCAGTCCATGGAGGCCATCCGCCAGGCCCGACGACAGGGCTGAGATCCACCGGCGACCCCCTGGAGTCGGGAGGTGGTGAACCGCCGCTTCGGGGGCCGGGTCGGCCTCAGTGGGCCGGTCCGACCTCGGGCAGCCGGAACGCCGAGAGTATGAGAACCGCCACCGCGCTCACCGTCACCGCGAAGGAGATGGCGGTCCGGTAACCCCAGTTGTCGATCAGTGCTCCGGCGAGCGGGGGTCCGGCCAGGCTGCCGATCGCGGCCGCGGTGTACATCGTGCCCAGAAGTCCACCCAGTCCCTCCAGGCCGAACCTGAGAGCCGCCACCGCCGGGGAGAGAGCGATGAACCCGCCGTATCCGACACCCAGCACGACGGTGTAGAGCACGAGAATCCCGTATCCCCCACCGGCGAGCAACCAGATCACGTGACTCAGGGTGACGATCACGAAGGAGGCCTTGAACAGCCTCACCGCTCCGACCCGGTCGGCCAACCCGCCCAACCCCAGCCGTCCCACCACACTGGCCCCACCGATGATCCCGACCAGTGAGGCCGCGGCCACATCGCCCACACCACGGTCCTCGGCGAAGGCGGCGATGAACACGAAGGGCACGAACAACCCCAGCGAGACGAAGACCGTCGCCCCGTACAGCAGGGCGAAGTCCCTGATCCGCAGCATCTCCAGGAGTGATCGGGGCCGGGCCG
>DRKF01000083.1 GCA_011051915.1 Acidimicrobiales bacterium
CCCTCGACAATGCCGGCCTCGAGGCCCACCAGTTGAACCACGTAATCGTCAGCGGGCTGCATTCGCGGGCCCGCCGCACCGTCGGCCGGCGCCTCGCCGCCGCCGGACTCGGCGAGGCCCTCGCCTCCGGACCCGACATCGGGACGCTGGGGGCGGCGGACGCCGGGGTGTCCCTGGCCGCCGTTCTCGATGTCGCCGGGCCGGGGGAGACGGTGGCGGTGCTGTCCCTCGCCGACGGCGCCGACTGCCTGATCCTGCGAACCACCGAGGCCCTGGCCGGGGGTCGGCCCGCCACCTCCGTCGCCGGTCAGATCGCCGCGGGAGACGACTCCCTCGACTACGCCAAGTTCCTGACCTGGAGGGGCATGCTCGAGCGGGAGCCACCCCGCCGCCCCGACCCCGATCGACCGGCCGGGCCCCCCTCCTACCGGAGCGAGCACTGGAAGTTCGGCTTCATCGGGTCCCGCGACAGATCCACCGGAGCCATCCATCTCCCGCCCCAGCGGGTATCGATGGAGGGTGGGGCCGTGGACGACATGGAGCCGGTACCCATGGCCGATGTCGGTGCCACCATCGCCACGTTCACCGTCGACCGACTGGCCTACTCGCTGAGTCCGCCGGTTGTCGCCGCGGTCATCGACTTCGACGGCGGAGGACGTTTCCAGTGCGAGATGACCGACGTCGATCCCGAGAAGGTGGCGATCGGTGACCGGGTCGAAATGACGTTCCGGCGCCTGTTCACCGCCGATGGGGTGCACAATTACTTCTGGAAGGCCCGGCCGGCGCGGCACTGACCGGGAAAGGACCACCGGTCGGTTACCGGCCTGAGGGGAGAAGGGGAGACCAATGGGGTCACACGGAATCAAGGACCAGGTGGCGATCGTGGGAATGGGATGCACCCGTTTCGGCGAGCACTGGGACAAGAGCGTCGACGATCTGCTCATCGACGCCGCCCAGGAGGCCTACGCCTCGGCGGGCGTGAGTCAGGACGACATCGACGCCTTCTGGTTGGGAACGATGGCCTCGGGCCAGAGCGGACTGACCCTGAGTCGGCCCCTGCAGCTGGGCTACAAGCCGGTGTCCCGCCTGGAGAACTACTGCGCCACGGGTTCGGAGGCGTTCCGTAACGCCTGCTACGCCGTGGCCTCGGGGGCCTATGACATGGCCATGGCCATAGGGGTGGAGAAACTCAAGGACTCAGGGTTCTCGGGTCTGACCGGTACCCGACCGCCCTCGGACGGAACCGAGGCCTCGCTGACCGCTCCGGCCAGCTTCAGTCTGCTGGCTCCCGCCTACGCCAAGAAGTACGGCGTGGACGAGGGCACCATGAAGGAGGTCCTGACCCGGATCGCATGGAAGAACCACCGCAACGGTGCGCTGAACCCCCGGGCCCAGTTCCGCAAGGAGGTGGCCAAGGAGACCATCGCCGGCTCACCCCTGGTGGCAGGACCCCTCGGGGTGTTCGACTGCTCCGGGGTGTCGGACGGTTCGGCGGCGGCGATAATCGTCCGGGCCGAGGACGCCCACCGCTACACGGACAACCCCATCTACGTGAAGGCCCTGGCGTTCACCGCCGGTCCCGCGGCCGGTCCCATCGACTCGACCTACGACTACACCACGTTCCGTGAGGTGGTGGCCTCGGCGGAGGACGCCTACTCCCAGGCCGGGGTGACCGATCCGATGGCCGAGATCGCCATGGCCGAGGTCCACGACTGCTTCACTCCCACCGAACTGGTTCTGATGGAGGACCTCGGCTTCGCTCCTCGGGGAATGGCCTGGAAGGAGGCGATGGCGGGAACCTTCGATCTCGACGGCGAGTTGCCGGTCAATCCCGATGGTGGGCTCAAGTCATTTGGCCACCCGATCGGGGCGTCGGGGTTGCGGATGCTGTTCGAATGCTGGTTGCAGCTTCGCGGTGAGGCCCCACCCGAGCGTCAGATCGAGACCGACAAGACCCTCGGCCTCACCCACAACCTGGGAGGGGCGCCCGGGGCGTGTGTCTCCTTCGTTTCGATCGTTGGTGCCAACAGGGGCTGAAGTTCGGGTAGTTTTCGCATAGATCGCCGCCCACGGGCGGTGGACATCCCCGGTCAGCCCGGGGGCGACCTTTATCTGGGGGGAGGGTCCGGGCCACACGTGGCCCGGACCCGGTCGCGTCGGCCGTGGTGCTCGAGGGCCCGGACCCGATCGGGTTCCCACCCGGCCCCGAGCCCCCTGTCGGGCCGATCGGGTGGGGGGCTGGTTGGCTTCGGCTGGCTCAGCGGGCGCCGACGCTGTCGCCGGTGACGGTCCGGGTGATCAGACCGACCACCTCGTCCACCGCCTCGAGGGGCAGTTGGTGGCCGGCCCGGGGCAACCACGAGATGTCGGCCCGTGGTGCGGCGTCGACGATCTCCTGGTTGATGGCCGGTCGGGTGAGACGGTCCAGTCGGCCGGCGAGAACGTGTATCGGGGTGTCCACCGCGGCCAGTGCGGGTCGCAGGTCGAAATGGGCCAGGGCCCGGGCCGCCGCCAGGGCGGCCGAGGGTGGTGTCGAGGAGAAGATCTCGATCGTGAAGTCCACCAGAGAGAGGGGAGGATCCTCCCCGAACGTTCGCATCGCCACCAGACGGGCCAGAGCCCGGTTGCGGGGGCGCCCGTAGAGCCAGCGGGCGAACTCGAAGTCGGCCAGACGGGTCTCCCACGGCGATCGGGCCAGTGACGCCAGAACCACCGCCGCCGACACCTTCGTGGCGTGGCGGCCACCGAGGGTCTGCCTACGGGCCAGCATGGACAGACACGAGACCCCTCCCATCGAGTGACCCACCACGGTCACGTCATCGGCTCCGGTGGATTCGATGACGGTGTCGAGGTCGGAGCCGAGGAGGTCGACGGTCACCTCCGCCGTGCCCTGGGTGGATCCCCCGTGGCCTCTCTGGTCGTAGGCCACCACCTTGAGGCCCCGCTCGACCAGCCTCGGGGCGACGAGGGTCCAGTAGCGGGTGGCGGCGGTGAGACCGTGGGAGAGAACGACGGTGGGACCCTCACCTGCGGTCACCACACCCAGTTCGGCCCCGTCGGAGGTGGAAACGGTCGTGTAGTCACCGTCGAGGGGCCCCAGCACCCGACCGGCCCACGGATCGGGGGTCCGCAGGAGATGTCGGAGACGGCGACGGGCGTCGATGACACCGATGGTGGTTCCGACGGCCAGGGTCCCCGCCACTGCCCTCAGGCCCCGGTGCCGGTGGCCCGCGGTACTCGCCGACGGTGTTTCCATGGGGGTCAGCTCCCGGGTTCGAGGCGCTGCAGGCGCTTGTGGATCGTCGCCGCCAGGCCGGTGGGATCCAGACCGAGTTCGGCCCGGAGGACGCTGGGGTCACCGTGTTCGAGGTACTGCACCGGTGTTCCGATGTTCAGGGTGGCCGGGCCCTGGCCCTGTCCTGACAGGCGGGACAGAGCATCGGCCACCGCCGATCCCACCCCGCCGACCCGGATACCGTCCTCAACGGTCACGACCAGGTCGTGGGTGTAGGCGTCGCGGAGCATGGCCCGGTCCAGGGGGGCCACAACCCGGGCATCCCACACGGTGGGCTGGATTCCCTCCGAGCGGAGGATAAGTGAGGCCTCCCGGACATCGGAGAGCCGGCAGCCCACCGAGACGATGCAGACACGTGAGCCGGCCTCGACCCTGCGGGCCGACAATCCCGATCCGACCTGGTCGGCCTCGGCCTGGGGTGCCGCCCCCTTGGGCCAGCGGATGGCGACCGGACCGTCGGTGATCTCGAGGGCGGAGCTGAACATCACCTCCAGCTCCTGGTAGCTGGACGGGGTGAAGACGGTCATGCCCGGCACGCTCAGCAGCAGTGACATGTCCAGGACGCCGTGATGGGAGGGACCGTCCGGCCCGGTGATCCCCGAGCGGTCGAGACAGAAGATGACGGGCATGTGGTGCAGTCCGACGTCGTACTCGACCTGGTCGAAGGCCCGGGTCAGAAAGGTCGAGTACAGGGCCACGACCGGCCTCAGCCCGGCCATCGCCATTCCGGCCGCGGCGGTGACGGCGTGCTGTTCGGCTATCCCGACATCGAAGAACCGATCGGGGTACTTCTCCTGGAAGGGGATCAGGCCCGTGCTCCCGGGCATGGCGGCGGTGATGGCCACCAGCTCGGGGTGCTCCTCGGCCGCCGCCAGCAATGAGGAAGTGAAGGCCGAGCGGAACTCCGGACGGGCCGCGGGACGCGACGTGGGCCCGGTCACAGGGTCGAACAGGCCGGTGTCGTGAAGATGGTTCTCGGTGTGCTCCTCGGCCGGGGAGTAGCCCCGGCCCTTCTGGGTGAGGACGTGGACCACGATGGGGCCCTGGTCGTAGGCGGAGGCGTCCCTCAGAGCCGATTCCAGGGCGGGCAGATCGTGGCCGTCGACGGGACCGGTGTATCGCACCCCCAGGGTCTCGAAGAAGGCGGGGGGTTCCCACATCTCCCTCATGGCCGCGGCGGCTCCGACCAGACCCCTCTTGACCTCTCCGCCCAGGGGAACCCGCTCGAGAACCTCGACCAGGCGGCTCTTGCCCTTGACGTACTGCGGGTGGGACCTCAGCCGCGAGACGGCCGAGGACAGGCGGCTCACCGTGGGGGCGTAGGAACGACCGTTGTCATTGAGTACGATGACCGCCCGCTGGCGGCGGTGGCCGAGGTTGTTGAGGGCCTCGAAACTCATCCCCCCGGTGAGGGACCCGTCGCCGACGACCGCCACAACGGTGCGGTGGTCCTCGCCGCGCTTCTCGAAGCCGGCACTGATGCCGTAGGCATAGGACAGCGCCGTGGAGGCATGGCTGTTCTCGATCCAGTCGTGCTCGGACTCCCGGCGGTTCGGGTATCCGCTCATCCCGTGGTGCTGCCGCAGATTTCCGAAGGCCTGGCGCCGACCGGTGATGATCTTGTGCACGTAGGCCTGGTGGCCGGTGTCCCACAGGATCACGTCACGGGGGGACTCGAACACCCGATGCAGGGCCAGGGTCAGCTCCACCGCGCCGAGATTGGAACCCAGGTGACCACCGGTACGGGAGACGGACTCCACTATGAACTGGCGGATCTCGGCGCACAGTTCCTCGAGCTGGTCGGGGTTCAGGGCCCGCAGATCGGCCGGGCTGTTGATCTTGTCGAGCAGCATCCCGGCCGCAATCTCCTCGCTGAACGGACCACCTCCGATCATTCTAGGACCCCTCCGGCCCCGTGAGTCCCCGGGACCGGAATCGAGGTCCGGTCGACACCCCGAACCCGACCGTCCATTGGGGCCGTGGCGGCCCCTGGCATAGCTTGGCGCCGGGCGGGGATCGCCCCGGGAGCGGCGGAACCGTCGGGTCCCCCAATCGGAAGTGAGGTCTGGCAGTGTTCGATCTGAAGGGTCATGTGGCGTTGGTCACCGGAGGTAACGGGGGAATCGGCCTGGGCATGGCCGAGGGTCTGGCCCGGGCCGGAGCCGATGTGGCCATCTGGGGAACCAATCCCGCCAAGAACGAAGCCGCCCTGGAGAGACTCGCCGGATACGGCAACCGGACCCTGGGGCTGATCTGCGATGTCGGTGACGAGCAGCAGGTGATCGACTCCTTCGCCGCCACCGTGGCGGAGATGGGCCAGGTCGACTCCTGCTTCGCCAACGCCGGGGTGGCGGCCGAACGAAGGCCCCTCACGGAAACCACCCTCGAGGAGTGGAGGAAGGTCCTGAGGGTGAACCTGGACGGCACGTTCCTGACCCTCAGGGAGGCCGCCCGACACATGGTGCCACGGGGTGAGGGAGGCCGTCTGGTGGTGACCTCGTCCACCGCCACGATCATGGGTCAGGCCGGGGGGTCCTCCTATGCCGCGGGCAAGGGCGGCCACCTGGCGATGGTCAAGGCCCTGGCCGTGGAGCTGGCCCGCTACCGGATCACGGTCAACGCCATCGTGCCCGGTTGGATCGAGACACCGATGACCGAGGAGGCGCTGGGCTGGAAGAAGTTCGCCGAGGCCGTCATGCCCCGGATCCCCCACCGCAGGTGGGGAAAGCCCGAAGACTTCGCCGGAATAGCCGTGTATCTGGCGTCGGCGGAGTCGGGATACCACACCGGCGACACCCTGGTCATCGACGGGGCGTACACGATCTTCTGAACCCCGGGGTCTCCCGGGGGAGGACCGGGACCCGGGATTCGGGGCGCGGCGGCCCCGACCGCGCGTCGCGGCGTCAGTCCGGCAGGGTGACCAGGGGTCGGGCCGGGATTCTCGATGTGAGGTGGGTCCCCACGAACCAACCGACACCGAGGACCACAGCTCCACCCAGGGCGTCGAACCAGTAGTGGTTGGCGGTCACGATGATCGCGAAGAGGGTGAGCATCGGGTAGATGATCACCAGAATCCGGGCCCAGCGGCGCACGAGCACCGGATAGAGCGCCAGGGCGCACCACATCGACCAGCCGATGTGCAGGCTGGGCATGGCCGCCCACTGGTTGGAGATCTTCTGCATGGTCCCCGAGTCGAAGGACCACAGGGCTCCCACCTTGGAGAGGGTGTCGACGAACCCGTACTGGACCCGGCTCCCCCCGAACGGAGGTCCGGCACCGAGCAGCCGGGGTGGCATCAGCGGAACGAGGGCGAATCCGAGCAGCGCCAGCCCTGTCGTGGCCGCCAGGATCGTGCGGTAGCGCCGGTACCGGGTGGGGAAATGGCGGTACAGGTAGACCATCACGGCGCCGGTGACCACGAAGTGGAGGCTCCCGTAGAACACGTTCCAGATCCGGATGAACCAGGCCTGGCCCAGGAACAGGGCCTGCAACGAGCTCTCGAAGAACAGACCGAGACTCTTCTCGATGTGGATGACCCACTCGGCGTTGGACAGGGCCCGCTCGGCCCCGACGGAGAATCGTCCCCCGGACCCGAACTGGTTCCGGACAGCGGTGTAGACGGTGTAGAACGCCAGTACGTAGCCGACCTCCAGCCACCACCTCAGCCGAATACGGCGCCGGTCCCCCTCGAGGTGGTCCCGTGACCCCTCGGCGGACCCGATCTCGCCCGAGTGGGCAGCTGGGTCGGCGGCTGAATGGTCGGCTGGATCGGCGTCGGTACTCGCATCCGAATCGAGGACAGTGGACGATGGGCCCGCGGCGACTGTCGTTGATTCGGGATTCATCGGGCTGCCCCCACAGGCTCGGATCGCCGGTGTCCCATGGCGAAGGACGGGGCTCCGGCAAGGCTGACCAACAAGTTGATGGCGTAGATCAGCAGCCCCAAGGCTATTGCCTCGGCGTTGGTTACGCCCAGCGGTCCGAGGAACAGCACCAGGGCGCCCTCGCGGATACCTAGACCCCCCACGGAGAGAGGGAACACCTGGGCGATGAGGACTGCGGGGGCGAACGCCAACCAGGCGGTGGGTCCCAGATCGATGCCGACCGCCCGCCCGGCCATGGCCGTGGCGACCACGAGGGTGGTCTGGTAGCTGATCCCGATCCCCACCAGACGACGGAGATCACGGGGGTGGTCCCGGAGGTGGGACAGGCCCAGGTGCACGGCGGCGAGCTGACGGCGGATCGCCCCCGAAGAGCCCTGCAGGCGGCGTCCCACCCGGTCGTGTTCGGCGATGTAGACCACCGCCAGTACCAGGAGGAGGGTGGTACCCACCAGGATCAGGGCGGTGGACGAGGCCGCACCCAGCCGCAGCAGCGAGGGGTTCACCAGCAGGCCGGTGATCGTCAGCATCGGAAGAACGAGCCACCCGGTGAGCCTCTCGATGATCACCGAGGCGAAGGCCGCGGGCGGATCGTCGGTCTGGCGGGACAGGCGCCGGACCCGCAGCACGTCCCCGCCGATGGTGCTGGGGAGGAAGTTGGAGACGAACAGGCCGGCCAGGTGGAGGGAAAGCAGCCGGTGGGTCCGGACCCTCAGCCCCAGGGCCTTGAGCACCTGTCGCCATCTCAGGGCGGCCAGCAGAACCGAACCGGCGGTGAGGCCCAGAGCGGTGAGCAGCCAGGTGATCCGGGCCGGATCCCAGTCCCGCCACAGGTTGGAGAGCTCCTCACGCGGCACGCGGGAGATCAGCACGGCGAGCATCGCCGCACTCACCGCCATACGCAGGACCAGAATCAATCGCGAGCGCGACCGACCGACCTCCGATTCGATCTCCTCTGTCTTCATTGTCGAGAAAGGGTAGATGCCCCCGCCTCCGATGGGACCCACCCGGACTCTTGTCACAGTTTCACCTGATCCGGGCCGGGGGGAAACAGTCCCTCAGTGCCCGGAGGCAACTGCCGATGGTGAACCGAGAACGAGGAGTTCGTTATGCGTAGATCGAGACTGCTGCCCATTCTGGCGATGACCCTGGCCCTGTTGGCGGCCGCCTGCGGAGGGGGCTCCACCGCTGACGGATCCGCGGGGGATTCGGCCGCTGCCGTGGACGGTCTGCCCGTGATCGAGTTGGAGGCCACGCCGGCCGCCCTCGTGCAGGCCGCGGAGAGAACGGCGGACACCAGGAGCTTCCGTTTCTCCCTGGTCGGAGACGTGACCACGTCCGACCTGCCGATTCCGCTGACGTTCAGCGCCGACGGGGGCGTGGACCTCGACAACAGCACCTTCTACCTGAACATGGACTTCTCCGATCTGCTGAAGATGGCCGAGGAGTCCGACGATCCCGGGATGTCGATGGTCTCGGCCTTCTTCGGCGACGGTCAGATCTCCGTAGTCGACGACGGTGAGTACAGCTACGTGAAGATGGCGGCCCTGGCCGCGATGATGGGTGCGGACACCGACTGGATCCGGTCGGAGTCGGGTTCCGACTCGGGGCTCACCAGTGGATTCCTCGGCGGTGACACCGGTTCTCCCGACGTTCTGATGGAACAGCTCTCCGCCGCCGGCGAGGTGACCGAGGTCGGCCGGGAGGATGTCCGCGGGGTGGGTACCACCCACTTCGAGGTGAAGCTGGATCCCGCCAAGCTGGCGGAGATGGCCGGCACCGAGGGTGACCTGGGGTTGGGTACCTCGGTCGATGCCCCCGTGCAGGTCTGGGTCGACGACCAGGGTCTGCTCCGCCGGATGGAGATGCAGATCGACGACGCCACCGGGTCGGGAACCATGGTGTTCGAGATGTTCGACTTCGGGAAGCCGATCGAGGTCGAGGTGCCGGGCCCCGGGGAGTACACCGACGAGTCGGAGCTGGGCGGGCTGTTCGGGGAGTGACCGGACCCGGGATCGCCGGGCGACGGGAATCGGTCGTGGCGCCCGGCCCCGTGGTCTCCGCGGCTCGGCCCACGGCATCCGGGTCGGCGGTCAGCTCTCCGCGGCGGCCGCGGTGAAACGGGCCCGGTCGACGACGACCCGGTTGATCCTTCCCCGGGCCACGACCTGATCCTCCTGGGTCACCTCCACCGCGAAGGAGAGGCGGCGGCCGTTCACCCCGTCGAGGACGGCGGTGGCGACCACCACGGCTCCGACCGGAGTGGGCGCCAGATGGTCGATCTCAACGCGGGTGCCGACAGAGGTCTCCGACGACTCCAGCCCGCCGGCCACGGCCGCGACCGTGGCCTCCTCGGCGAGGGCCACGACCCGTGGTGTGCCCAGCACCGCCACGTCGCCCGATCCCAGGGCCACCGCGGTGTCGCCGGGGGAGACCTCCAGGGTGACCGATGCCTTCGGGCCGGGATTCAGGGTCATGGCGATACCGTAGGCGCGGCACCGGCCCCCGGCGCCGGATCCCCACGGAGGAACCCATGCTCGACTCCTCACTCGTCCAGTCCACACTCACCGAGGCCCTCCGGACCGGCGGGGACTTCGCCGAGGTGTTCGTGGAGGACCGTGGCTCCCTCGGGGCCCGGCTCGACGACGGTCGGGTCGAGGAACTCACAACCAGTCGCGACCGGGGGGCGGGGATCAGGGTCATCGTCGGCGACTCCACCGGGTTCGCCCACACCTCCGACCTGACCGAGTCGGGGTTGCACCGGGCGGCGGCCACGGCCGCAGCCATGGCCACCGCGGGGAAGCCGGGTGCGGTCGGTTCCCTCGGGAATCCCGTCGGACGGTCCGGGCCCGATGTCGAGATCCTGCCCGAGGGCATCGACAAGGCCACCAAGGTCGAGTTGCTGCGCCGGGCCGACGAGACGGCGCGCGGTATCGGTGACGCCATCACCCAGGTGACGGCCCGCTACTCCGAGGGGCGGCGGCGGATCCTGGTGGCCAACAGCGAGGGTGACCACGCCACCGACGATCAGGTTCGGACCCTGTTCTCGGTGTCCACCGTGGCCACCGGTGACAGTGGACGCCAGACGGGCCGGGAGACGGTCGGTCACACGGTCGGGTACGAGCTGTTCGACCGGTTCTCCGTGGACGAGATCGCCGAGAAGGCGGCCCGGCAGGCCCTGACCAAGCTGGAGGCCCGTCCCGCTCCCTCCGGTGAACTACCGGTGGTGATCGCCCGGGGGTCGGGCGGGGTGCTCTTCCACGAGGCCTGCGGTCACGGGCTGGAGGCCGATCTGGTGGCCAAGGGAGCCTCGGTGTTCGCCGGGCGGATCGGTGAGAGGGTCGCCGCTCCGGGAGTGACCCTGGTGGACGACGGCACCATGGTGGGGGAGTGGGGCCGTATCGCGATCGACGACGAGGGACGACCCGCCGGCCGCCACGTACTGATCGAGGACGGTGTCCTCACCGACTACATGTGGGACCACCTGAGGGCCCGGGCCGAGGGGCACCGTCGCACGGGCAACGGTCGTCGGCAGACCTACCGGCATCTTCCGATGGTCCGCATGACCAATACCTTCGTGGAGAACGGCGCCGAGGATCCCCAGGCGATCATCGCCGGAACCCCCAGGGGGGTCTACGTGGCCAAGCTGGGAGGAGGACAGGTGAACACCGCGACCGGGGACTTCGTGTTCGGGATGGTCGAGGCCTATCTGATCGAGGACGGTCGGCTGACCGAACCACTCAGGGACGCCAACCTCATAGGCAACGGGCCTCAGGTGCTTCTCGACATCGACGCCCTCGGCAACGATTTCGCCATGGGACCGCCCGGGACCTGCGGCAAGGACGGGCAGGGGGTTCCGGTGGGAGACGGTCAGCCCACCCTGAGGGTGCGACGTCTGACCATCGGGGGTACGGCGGCATGAACGGGGACCAACTCGGGTCGATGGCCCGGCGACTGCTGGGGATGGCGACCAAGGGGGAGCAGATCGAGGTGTATCTGGCCCGGGGTCGGTCCACGACCGTGAAGGCGTACGACGGTGAGGTCGAATCCCTCAAGTCCGGGGAGTCCCACGGGGCGGGGGTAAGGGTCGTCACCGAGGGCAGGGAGGGTTTCGCCTCCGCCGGATCGCTGGACCCCGCGATACTCGTCGAGGTTCTCGACGAGGCCCGATCGAACGCGGCCCTGTCCGAACCGGATCCGAATGTGGGACTCACCGGACCCGACGGCGTGGTCGCACCCTCCCTCGAGCTGCTCGACCCCGATCTCGACCGGGTCGAGGACTCCGAGAGGATCCGCCTGGCTCTCGAACTGGAGAAACGGGCCCGCTCCATCGACCCCCGGGTCACCGGAGTGCGCACCTCGATCTACTCCGACGGGATCGGTGAGGTCAGGGTGGTGTCCACCGAGGGGATCGACACCGGCTCGAGGGCCGGGACCGCATCGATGTCCGTCTCCCCCCTGGCCGTGGACGGGGAGGAGACCCAGATCGGTTTCGCCTCCGACGCCGCCCGCCATCCCCGCCTGCTGGATCCCGCCGAGGTGGCCGCCGAGGCGGTGGACCGGGCGGTCTCGATGCTGGGGGCGGACAAGCCGGCCAGCGGCCGGATGACGGCGGTTCTCGACAAGAGGGTCGTGGCCTCATTCATGGCCCTGGTGGGGGCGACTCTCACGGGGGAGATGGTCCGCAAGGGCCGGTCACCTTTCGGAGACCGTCTGGGTGAGGAGATCGCGGTGTCCGGGCTGAACCTCGTCGACGATCCGACCGATCCCGAGTCCCTGGCGGCGGGGATACACGACGGTGAGGGTCTGGCGGTTCGTCGCAACGTCCTCATCGGCGGAGGGGTGCTCGAGCGAATCCTCCACAACTCCGAGACGGCGCGGTGGGCGGGAACCCGCTCCACCGGTTCGGCGGTCAGAGGGTCCCGATCGACCCCGGGGGTGGGCCTGCAGGCCATGAGGATCGAACCGGGTGACGTCGGTTTCGCCGACATGCTCGCCCGGGTGGGCGAGGGTGTCTACATCAGGTCGGTCAACGGGCTCCATTCCGGAACGAATCTCATCAGTGGCGACGTGTCGGTGGGGATTCAGGGTCACATGATCCGGGACGGAGCCCTCGCCGAGCCGGTCAGGGAGGCCACCATCGCCACCACACTGCAGCGCATGCTGCGCGAGCTGGTCATGATCGGATCCGACTTCGAGTTCCTGCCCGGCGGTACCGGCTCGGTGACCATGGCCGTCGACGGGATCGCGCTCTCGGGGCGGTGACATCCGCGATGAACGACTTCCTGCCCGCTCACCTCCGCGAACCGGTGGACCCGGGGCGGATCAGGGTCGACATGCACGTGCACACCATGTGGTCCGGTGACTCGACCACCACCCCCGATGAGATCGCCGAGGCCGTCGTCCGGACCGGGGTCGATGTGATCTGTGTGACCGATCACCACGCCATCGAGGGAGCCCTCTCCCTGGCCCGGTCCCTGCCCTGCCGGGTGGTGGTCGGTGAGGAGATCGCCACCCACACCGGGGAGCTGATCGGCCTGTTCCTGAGCGAGCGGATCCCCCAGGGGCTGACGGCCGTCGACACCGCCCGGCGGATCCGGGCCCAAGGAGGCCTCGTCTACGTTCCCCACCCCTTCGACCCCATGAGGAGAAACCTCGCCGCGGCGACCCTGGCCGATCTCACCGAACGGGGCCTGGTCGACGCCGTGGAGGTCATCAACGCCAAGACCTCGCTCGACTCGCTCAACGCCCGCGCCCGGCGTTGGGCCCGGGACCACGGCCTCGCCTCGGGGGCCGGTAGCGACAGCCATGTCCCCGAGGCCCTGGCGGCGGCGGTGGTGGAGATGCCCGACTTCGACGGGCCCGCGAGCTTCCTCGCCTCCCTGGCCGACGGGGTGGCGGTCGGCCGCCACCACGACCCCCCCAGACAATGGCGCCCGCGTATCGTGCCCTCCACGGGATCCTGACGCCCGCGTATCGTGCCCTCCACGGGATCCTGACGCCCGCGTATCGTGCCCTCCACGGGATCCTGACGCCCACTCCCGGCGTCGAGGTGGGTACTACACCAGGGAATCCACCGCCGTACCCATCAGGTCGATGAAGTTGGCCGAGTAGAACCCGTCCCTCACCGTGTCATCGGCCCCGCGGCCCTCGTCCATGGCGTCGAGGCTCCGCTCGAACCGCTCGTAGGGTCGACGGCCGCCCTCGACGTGGGGGTAGTCGGTGTTGAACAGCAGCACGCTGGGCCCGATCTGGGAGGTGACCCAGCCGACGTCCTCGGTGGGGTAGGGGGTGACCCGGATCTGCCTCCGGACGTACTCGGTGGGGCTCAGGCTCAGGTTCCGCAGCCTCTCCTCGTGACGGGCGAAGGCCTCCACCGCCGACTCCATGTACCTGGTCCAGCTCGGCAGCCAGGAGCAACCCTGCTCGATCACCCCGAACCTCAGCTCCGGGAATCTCTCGAGTACCCCGTCGAAGATCATCGTCGCCAGGGTCTGGGTCACCGGTCCGGGGATACCCATGTAGTCCACCGAGCGGAAGTTCTCCTCTCCCCCGTGGAAGTCGGTGGGGACGGGCAGACCGTTCTCGAAGTAGGCGGGATCGATCAGATCGCCGGTACCACCGACGTGGAAGACCACCGGGATGCCGGCCTCCTCGGCCTGACGCCAGACCGGGTCCAACGACACGTGGGAGGGGGAGTGGCCCTCGGGGCAGCCGGAGGCCACCAGGAGAGCGGCCGCACCCATCTCGATCGCCTCGGCCGCCATGGCCTCGGCCCGCTCGAAATCCATGAGGGGGACGTAGCAGGTGGCGAGCAGCCGCTCGTCGACCGAGCAGAACTCGATCATGCCGCGGTTGTGGGCCCGGGCGGCTCCGTAGGCCAGATCGGCGTCCCCCCCGTGCTCCCACGCGTACAGCTTGGAGTTGTGGAAGGTGTTGAACATCAGCTGCGAGCGGACCCCGATGTAGTCCAGGGCCCGGGGTCGGTCCTCGGCGATGAACGAGCCGGTCGCCGCGAAGTTCTTGCGGTTCATGACCTCGGCCGCCTCGTCGGCGAGGAACTCCTCGCTCCGGTGCCGCTCGGCCAGCCGGGAGAACACGGCGTCGATGTCGTCGGCCCCGTCGTCACCGGTCTGTTTCA
>DRKF01000084.1 GCA_011051915.1 Acidimicrobiales bacterium
AGGAGTGAGGCCTCACGGATGGAGGGGGCCGACTCCCTTCCGTAGCGGTGCACGAGTTCGATCAGGGTCACCTGTTCCCAGTCGACGGATTCGTCGTAGCCGTCCGCCCGGGCCTTGGCGACCCCGCGGTCGTCGATGCGGATGTCGACGATCGACCGGCCCGCCAACTCCCGGCGGCGGGACCGGGCCGCCGCCCACAACCCGGCCAGCACGAGGACCACCAGAACGAGGGCGACGATTCCGGACACGGGGTTCAGTTCAGCCGGGCTCGGAGGCGGGCGGCGGCGGCCTCCATGTCGGCGGCCTCGGGCCCACTGTCGGAGCTCAGCCGGGCCATCGACTCCAGTTCGTCGGCGGCCTCGTCGAATCGTCCCGCCCTGACCAGGGTCTTGACCAGCACCGTCTCCAGCGACCGCCCCCCCAGACCGGTGTGGCGGCGCAGTCGCAGGACATCGGCCAGGGCCGAATGGCGGCGGTCCCGCCGGTGGATCTCCTGGAGGTTGGCGAGGACCCGGGTCACGGTCAGGCGATCGGGTGTGGCCTCGAGATAGGAGCGGCTGAAGCGGGTCGACGGCGGGTGGAGGGACTCGAAGATCCTCCGGGCCTCCTCGCTGTCGATGCGGCGGCCGCCGGCGAAGACGTCGATGAAGAGATCGGGGTCCAGAGGGTCGCCGACGAGCACGTGGCCGGGCATGCCGACCACCCGGGCCGGAATCCCCGCCAGGCGGCCGACCCCCACCGTCAGGACGGCCAGGGTCACGGGCAGTCCACGGCGACGGTCCAGGACGCGGTCCAGATAGGAGTTCTCCGGGGCCGTGTAGTCGTCGGTGTCGCCCCGGAAGCCCAGCTCGTCGAAGAGCCACTCCACCAGCGAGGGCAGGGTGGGTGGATCGGTGCAGGAGGCCATGGCCCGCAGATCGTGGAGACGGGAGTCGACGTCGACCTCGGCGGGACGGGCGTGGGCCCCGATGAGGAGGGTGGCCTCCAGTAGTCTCTCGGCCTCCCAGATACCGTCGGTGGCCAGGTCGTTGTGGCCCATCAGGGCCGCGAATCTGCGCTCGATCTCCACCCGGGCGTCGCCGGGTGAGGTCCGGTCACCGGAACCGCTGTCCATGGGGGGTTCTTCGTCCATGGGATCTCGCCATCTCGGGTGATTCGGGGTGATCGGCGGTCACGGAACGTGACCCGATTCAGATCGTCCGGCCCGCCTCGGACCAGTACCGGTCCTTCAGAAGCCGTTTGTAGAGTTTACCGGTGGGGTGACGGGGCAACTCCGGTTCGAAGTCCACCGATCGGGGACACTTGACGTCGGCGAGTCCCTCCCGGCACCAGGCGATCAACTCTCTCTCCAGCTCGGGCCCGGCTTCGGCCATGTCGATCGGCTGGACCACGGCCTTGACCTCCTCGCCGAATTCGTCGTGGGGTACCCCGATCACGGCGGCATCCATCACCTTGGGGTGCAGGATCAGACGGTTCTCCGCCTCCTGGGGATAGATGTTCACCCCACCGGAGATGATCATGAACGCCTTGCGGTCGGTCAGGTAGATGAACCCCTCCTCGTCCATGTAGCCGACGTCGCCCAGGGTCGACCAATGTTCGTTGTCGGGATGGCGGGAGTCCCGGGTCTTCTCCTCGTCACCGTGGTAGGTGAACTCGCCTCCGCCCTCGAAGTAGATGGTGCCCGACTCCCCCGTCGGCACCTCGTTGCCCTCGTCGTCGCAGATGTGGACGATGCCCGAGAGGGCGGTACCGACGGTGCCGGGGTGGGCCAGCCACTGTTCGCTGTTGCAGTAGACGAACCCGTTGCCCTCCGAGCCGGCGTAGTACTCGTGCACGATGGGTCCCCACCAGTCGATGAGGTCGCTCTTGACCTCCCTGGGGCAGGGGGCGGCGGCGTGCACGGCCATGCGGTGGCTGGACAGGTCGTAGCGGTCCCTCACCTCGGGAGGGAGCTTGAACATCCGGATGAACATCGTGGGTACCCACTGGCTGTGGGTGACCCGGTGCTTCTCGATCAGTCGGAGCGCCTCCTCGGCGTCGAACTTCTCCATCACCACGACCTTGCCGCCCAGGCGCAGGACCGCCATGCAGAAGCGCAGAGGGGCCGCGTGGTAGAGCGGGGCGGGCGACAGGTAGACCATGTCGGAGTCGAACCCCATCAGCATCTGGACCAGCATCAGCAGTCCGGGGGGTTCGCCGTACTCGACCTCGGGCAGAGGTACCAGAACCCCCTTGGGACGGCCGGTGGTGCCCGAGGAGTAGAGCATGTCGGCCCCCTCGGCCTCGTCGGCTATCGGGGTGGTGGGAAGGCCTCCCACGGCGTCCTCGTAGGAGTCGTGACCGGGGATGGGTCCGTCGATGGACAGCCGGGCCTTCACCCAGGGGGTCATCGTGATGATCTCGGTGGCCACCGCCGCCATCTTCGCGGTGGTGATGAACACCTCCGACCGGGAGTTGTCGACGATGTAGGCCGTCTCCTCGGCTCCCAGTCGGGTGCTGATGGCGGTGTAGTACAGGCCCGCCCGGTGGGCTCCCCAGGCCAGCACGAAGTAGAGGGGGTGGTTCTCGGCCATAAAGGCGATGTGGTCGCCCTTCTTCAGCCCCAGGGAGCGGAAGTAGTGGGCGAGCTGGTTGCTGCGGGCCTCGAGCTCGGCGTAGGTGACCTCGACTCCCGAAGGTTCCAGGACGTAGGCGACCTTGTCTGGTGATGTTCTGGCGTGTGTCCCCGGATGCATGGCCCGAAAGGTAGCAACGCCGGACCTCCGGACCCATTCGGCCTTTCCGGGCGGGGGGTTTCGGGGCCTCGGGTGCCATGGAGTTCGGGGGTGGTGGATAATCGACACATGGACCTATCCCAACCGGCGCCATCGGGTTCGAGGCTCCACCCCTTTCTCGAGGGGCCCCGGCCCGCGGCCTTCGCCCACCGCGGTGGCGCGGGTGACTGGCCCGAGAACACGATGCCGGCGTTCCAGAGCGCGGCGGACATGGGCTTCACCTATTTCGAAACCGACGCCCACGTCACCTCCGACGGCGTCGTGGTGGCCCTCCACGACGACTCCCTCGACCGGGTCACCGACCGGACCGGTCTGATCTCGGAGCTGACCTGGGCCGAGGTCTCCCGGGCCCGGGTGGCGGGAATCGAGCCCATCCCCTCCCTCGAGGAACTCCTGGTGTCCTTCCCCGATGTCAGGTTCAACATCGATCCCAAGGCCGATCGGTCGGTGGGCCCGCTCATGGATCTGCTCACCCGTCGGGGCGATCTCGACCGGGTGTGCATCGGGTCCTTCTCCGACTCCCGGTTGCGGCGGATAGCCGAGGAGTTCGGGAGCCGGGTCTGCCTCGGGCTCGGCCCCCGGGCCATCGGCCGCCTGACGGCCCGCTCGCTGGGCCTCCCCGTCGGGAGCTTCGAGGGTCGCTGCGCCCAGGTCCCGACCTCGGTCAAGGGCGTGCCACTGGTGACCCGCCGTTTCGTCGACGCCGCCCACCGGGCCGGGGCCGTGGTCCACGTGTGGACGATCGACGATCCCCTCGAGATGGATCGCCTCCTGGACCTGGGGGTGGACGGGATCATGACCGACCGGCCGAGGATCCTCCGCGAAGTGTTGGAACGTCGTGGGCAATGGCGCCGGCCGTGACCACCCCGATCCGTAACCCGAACCTGGGGGGCTTCCTAGACGATGTCCGGACCGCCCTGGGCGAGACGGCGGTGCAGACCGATCCCGATGTGGTGGCCGGCCACACCGTCGACTGGACCCGCCGTTTCGTGGGG
>DRKF01000085.1 GCA_011051915.1 Acidimicrobiales bacterium
CCGCTGGTGGTTCCCCGGGTGACGACATCGAGGGTGCGCCCGGCCAGCCAGGGGCTGTCGGTGTAGGTGTCGTTGTCGACGCCGGTCACCGAGTGGCTGTCGAAGCTGGTACCGGTCTCGTTTCCGGGGGTGCGGTCTCCGTCCATACCGGTGAAGAAGCGGTACTCGGTGCTGCGCCCGGCGGAGTCGCTGACCGTGACCTGCTGGTGACCGCGGTAGTCCGACCACAGGAAGCAGCCGTAGTCGTCGCAGTAGCTCGGTGCGGCCACGGTGTGGCCCCACGTCTCGGCGTAGTGCCACCAGGGCCCGGCCGGGTCGTAGGTGTAGGTGAGGACCTCGGGCGGGTTGCCCGCGAAGCGGGAGTCGCGGGTCTCCGTCATGACCTTCCACTTGTTCCACATCACCCAGCCCGCGGCGCTGTCGCCATTCTCGTCGAGCTTGAATGCATCCCAGCCCGGGTACATGTCGCAGCGGGTGGGCAGCGTCTGGCCGTTCGCCACCTGGCACTGGCCGGGGCTGAGGGTGAAGGGGTGGGTCTGGCCGTAGGTGAAACTGACCTTGCCCGACAGCTCCGTGGTCATGGAGCCGACACGGGCCATGCGCATCGGCGACACCCCGGCGGCCAGGGGATTCTCGGCCCGGTTCGCCAGGAAGGTGTGGGTGAACACGACGGGCGGAACCGTGGCCGAGCCGTCGGCGGACTGGTGGTTGATGCGGTCCAGGACCATCTTGGCGGGAGTGGCCACCCCGTTGGGTCCGGTGCCCGGATCGGGCCACGAGACGTCGAAACTCCACGCCTCGATACCGACCCAGTCCGATCCCTCGGTGGCCTCGGGTCGGCGCTGGGTGGTGACCGAGACCAGTCGCACATCGGTGAAGAACACCGCGTTGAGGGTCATGCAGGTCTCGTCGAAGGGCTGACAGATCTGATCGGTGGGGGTCTCCAGCACCTGGGCGCAGGTGCCGTCGGGGTTGGGGTTGGCGCAGCGTTGGGAGTACCCGAATCGCACCCGGTGCGGCGCCCACAGGTTCTCCTCGCCGGAGCGGACCCCGTAGAGCATGTCCACCAGCACCCCGCCCCGGGTGTAGCCGCGGGAGAACCTGTCGCTGGTGCTCGGGTTCTTGGCCGACATGAAGTTGTCCTGGTTGGCCCAGGTGAACGTCACCACATTGGCCGAGGTGTCCTCGATGCGGTCCAGTCCCCAGAACCAGGCCACGTCGCACACGTCGTGGTCGCAGCCCTCACCGGCGTCCTGCACCGGGATGGTCCTCACCGAGTGGGTCTCGTCCATGCTGGTGGGCTCGTGGCTCAGCCCGAACGTCGAGACCGTGCCGTCGGGAGCGGTCACCTGCCACATCTGGCGGTAGCGGTCCCGGTGGGCGGCGGGCACCCAGTTCGCCCCGGCGAGGGGAATCACCCGACCCTGGCCCTCCAGGGCCCACATCTGGGACCCGGTTCCGGCCCAGGCCAGGCCCTTCACCCGCTGGTGGGCCCGCCACCGGGCCGAGGCGGGGGCCCCGGCCGTGCCCCCGGCGTACACGTCGCCGGTCTCGGTGACGCCCCAGTAGCCCCCGGCGGGACCGGCCTCCAGGGCGACCAGGTCGTTGTCCACCACCGAGGTGAACGCCCCCGAACTCGTACCGGTCCCGAAACCGGCGATCTGGCCGTCGGAGCGGGCCAGCCAGTAGCCGTTCCCGCCGCTGTTCACCGCTATGTCCACCACCGTCACCCCGCCGGGAAGGGTGGCTGCCGACAGCGACCCGTGGAAGGCGGTGTTGAACGCGAACACCCCGCCGTCGGCCCCGGCCAGCACGTAGCCGGTGGGGGTGAGGGCCCCACCGACGATGTTGGTGACGCTGATCCCCAGACCAGGAAGGGAGCCGTGGAACACGGCGTCACCGAAGGTGAACACCCCGCCGTCGGCCCCGATCAGCAGGTAACCGTTGCCCGTCGCCGTCGACACGATCCCCACGATGGGCTGGCTCGGCGCCGACGTCAGACCCCCGTAGTCGACGGCGGAGCCCTCGGCCTGAACCCGTCCGGCGGCGTCCACGGTCCACAGGCCTCCGCCTCCCGGGGGAGCCGCCACGGCCACGGCGTCGAGGTCGGGTCCCTGGACCGGGGTCAGGCGGCGCACCCGGAAACCGGTGTCCACCTCCGTGGCGTAGTCCTGGAAGAAGTACGCCGTACCGTCCACGGTGACCGTGTTCGAACCGGGGGGCGGTGGGTCCAGCTTCACCAGGCGGGAACTCAGACCGTCCATGTTCAGGGTGAAGGCGTCGTCGCGGCCCGCGGCGTAGCAACGGTTGTCGGTGGCCGTCGACGAACAGGACTTGAACGCCCGGGTGATACCCCACTCCGGGGTGGACCATCCCACCCCCACCAGACCCGACTGGGCCTGGGTGGAGGCGTTGCGGCCGTCCACCGCGCCCGAGGAGTAGTACAGCCCCAGGCTCGGAACCGGACCCTGGGAAGGGGGCAGGGAGAACGGGTAGGAGATCTCGGCGCTGCCGGTCTGGACGCCCACCTGGTAGGACGCCAGCGACTCCACCGGGGAGGCGGCGTAGTCCCCCAGGTCCGAACCTCCCGAGCTGCCCACCAGCCCGAAGCCGCCCGAGCCTCCCGAACCGGCGAAGGCCGCGCCCTCGGTCCGGGGAGCGGAGGTGAAGGCTCCGGCCAGATCCATCACCACCCCGACGGGGAGCGAAACCACCATCACTCCCGAGGCCGGTTCGATGCCGTAGTCGAGAGGAAGCATCCGGCTGCATCCCGCCCCGGGTCGGCAACCCGACCAGTACACGGGGCGCAGGCGGTGGGCCAGGCCACCGACGTCGGGGATGTCCAGGTTCGACAGGTCGATCCGCAGACGCCAGCCCGAGTCGGCCCGGGCCTTGGACAGCTCCTCCGCTGTGGGCGTGGTGGCGGGAAGCGGTTCCCGGGTCGGGGGTCGCAGCCCCGAACCGTCGCGCGAGCCGATCAGCACCCCGCCGTCGGGCAGGGGCACCTCGAATGTCTCACCCGTGCCGGAGGGGAGTCCGGTCGGTGGGTTCCCCGGAACGGGGGAGGTGGTCGTCCGCTCGAACGTCTCCAGTCCGGCGGTGGTGGGGCGTCGGGCCGGATCTATCGAGGGCAGCACCCCCGAGGGCAGATCCATCCGGAACGCCAGACCGATCGTGCTCATCTCCACCGCCGCGGTGTCGTCCACCGGCTCCACCACCACCGATCCGGCGACACGCGACGTTCCCGCCGGCGGCACCAGCGAGATCGGCAGCCCCGCCACCGACGTCTCCTTTCCCCCCTCGGCCAGCAGGGCCTCTCTCCGCCCCCGGGGCAGAACCTGCCCCGGGGCCCGCCACGGAACCAGACGGGCCTCGTCGACGTCCACCGCGTCGGGAATCGTCACCGCTGCGGTCTCGGAGAAGTCGGCGGGAACCGGCCGGCCGGGATCCACCAGGATCGGACGCTCCCCGAGGGGCTCGACCGAACTCTGACCCTCCGGCGGCGTCCACGAATCGGAGCCGCCGGGCGTCGGCGTCGGCGTCACCGGCGCCGCTCCCACCCCGTCGGGCGCCACCAGCGACGCCCCCAGCATCACCACCCCCAGCAGAATCGAGAGCCAGGCCCGACCCATGCACTGAAGCCGCGACCGAGCCCCGGCTCGGGGTCCTGTCGCCTCACCGTACGAAACCGCCCGACTCCGGTCCCCACGAACCCGACCCATCGGAAGCTCCCTCCCCCCGGCCCCCCGGGGTGAAACAGATCACCGGCGGCCCAACCGACCACCTGATCGCTGGATCGGTGTGTGTGTGTGTGGGCTTGAGGGGTTTGTGACCGGGCTTCACTGCCCGGTGCTCCGATGGCGTACTCTCTGTGTCGTCGTCCGTGGCCGCCCCCCTCCCGGTACTTCCGGTTTGGGGTCGTCTGTGGTCGTCGTGCTAGAACCACGCGGGTCATGTGCCCGGGTCGGCGCGGCTAGCCTTGTGCGCGGAATCACAAGCCAGGTCGAACCGGCACCCGGTCCACGAACGGTCCCGCCAACACCCCCACTCAGACAGAGCTAGACACAGGAAGGACGGCAACCAGTGGTCGCATTCATCGTGTCCGTGGTGATCCTCGCCGCCATGACCTACGGCGTCGTCTGGTACGCCGGCCGACGACCGGCCGATCAGCCCACCACCTGGGGTGAGGCCATGGTGGGTGCGGTCTACGTGTTCATGATGATGTTCATGGTGTTCGGCATCGTGCCCAACCAGTTCATCCAGTGGGCCTCCAACGACCTGGGCTGGAAGGTCAACAAGTTCGTCTTCACCGAGGGCCAGTTCTTCCACATCGGCGGCTTTCCCGTTCCCCCCTTCCGGATGACCCAGCAGGCGGTACGCGACATTCTGGTCATGGGCATCTACGTCGCCGGCGGGGTGGGCATCCCCATGGTGGCCAAGGTCTGGCGGACCCGGGGTGAGAGGGCCCAGACCACCGCCCCGCTGTCGGACTTCGGGCGTCCCCTCATCAGGGAGGTGTGAAAGTGGCCAAGACCGAGGCCAACCCTCCCCTTCCCCGCTTCGCGGACGACTACGTGCTCCAGCTCGTCGACGCCGACTACCTGGCCGCGGCGGTGAAGCCCAAGCAGTTCATCAACATCGACCAGGAGGAGTGCATCACCTGCGAGGGATGTGTCGACATCTGCCCGTGGAAGTGCATCTGGCTGCTCCGCCCCGACGTCATCGACAGCGCCGAGAACGTCGACCTCCCCGGTATCGATCCGGCCGACAAATCCGTCTTCATCATCGACGACGACGTCTGCACCCGCTGCGCGCTGTGCGTCGATCGTTGTCCGACGGGGGTCATCACCCTCGGTAAGGTCACCAACAACCCGCCGCCCATCGGCGACATCCACGGCCGCACCAACAACCACGGTTACGCGTACGGAATGCGTTTCTGACTCCTGGACAGGCAGGGACCCACACACTCATGGCGAACACCATCCAAAAGCGAAAGCCCACGATCACCGAGAAGATCGGCGAATCCACCGGCTCCATGGTCCAAAAGACCCAGGAGTCGCAGATCTGGAACTCCATCTTCCGGCCGGGTTCGATCTTCCGCAAGGGCTACACCGACAGCCCCCGGAACCGGTCCTACGTGATCATGAACAGCGTGCTGTACCACCTCCACCCCGTGAAGGTGAAGCGCCACGCGGTCAAGGTGTCCTACACCCTGTGCCTGGGCGGGCTGAGCTTCTTCCTGTTCATCCTGCTGACGGTGACGGGCATCTTCCTGATGTTCTTCTACCGTCCCACCGCGGCGGCGGCGTGGTCCGACATCGCGGCCCTCAAGACCTCGGTCACCTTCGGGCTGCTGGTGCGCAACATGCACCGATGGGCCGCCCACCTCATGGTGCTGTCGGTGTTCCTGCACATGGCCCGGGTGTTCTACCACGGGGCCTACAAGGCGCCGCGGGAGTTCAACTGGATCATCGGCATCGTGCTGCTGACCCTCACCCTGCTGCTCTCCTTCACCGGCTACCTGCTGCCGTGGGACCAGCTCTCCTACTGGGCGGTCACCGTGGGAACCAACATGATGGGCTTCAGCCCCGTGTTCGGCGACTCGGTCCGCTTCGTACTGCTCGGAGGTAAACAGATCGGGGCGGAGACCCTGCTCCGATGGTACGTACTGCACGTGCTGATGCTGCCCTTCGTGATCGTGATCTTCATGGCCATCCACTTCTGGAGAGTCCGCAAGGACGGCGGGATCTCCGGTCCGCTATAGACAGGGACTGGGAGACATTCGATGACAGAGATTCCCGAACACCTGCTCAAGCGGAGCAAGTCGGCCAAGGCCAAGAAGGCCGCGGCCGCCGGGGCCGAGGAGGCCTCCACGGAGGACACCTCCAAGATCCCCCGGGCCCTGCTCGAGCGCAGCCGGGCCGCCAAGGCCAAGGCCGGTGGCGGCGACGCCGGCGGCGGCGCCCCCTCCGGTGGTGGGGCCGCCCCCGTTCCCGCCGGACCCTCCGGTGGGGGAGTGGCCACCCTGGCCCCACCCGTGGCCCTCGGACCCGACGGTCACACCCAGCGGCTGCTCACCGTGGTCAAGTCCGGCTCCATCCAGGACATCAAGTCCAAGCCGGTCGACAAGGTGCACACCTGGCCCCATCTGCTGGCGGCGGAGTTCACCGCGGCGCTGTTCATCATGGCGTTCACCCTGATCTTCAGCATCTTCATCAACGCCCCGCTGCTGACCCTCGCCGATGCCAACAACACCCCCAACCCGGCCAAGGCGCCGTGGTACTTCCTGGGCCTGCAGGAACTGCTCACCATGTTCGACCCCATGATCGCCGGTGTGACCCTGCCCGGTGTCGTGCTGGTCGTGCTGGGCATGGCCCCCTTCGTCGACAAGAACCCCTCCAACAAGCCCGAGGACCGCAAGTTCATGATCTCCCTCATGACCGTGCACCTCATGTTCTGGGCCGTGCTGACCCTCATCGGCTCCTTCTTCCGGGGTCCCGGATTCAACTTCACCTACCCCTGGGACACCGGCCTCACCGGAATCTTCCACCTGTAAGGAGAGCGCACATGTCTGCCGGAACCGTGCTCGCCATAGCCATACCGATACTCGTCATCCTGGCCGCCGCGGTGGCCTTCACCTCCGCCCGCCGCCGCGACGCGGGCAACCTGGGCCAGCTGTCACGGGAGACCCGCTCGCGTGACCGGGTCGGCGTGGCCCACACGGCGGAGGGCACCGCCAGCGGACGTGAGGTCGAGAAGGCCGCGGTGCTCGAGCGCATCGGGGGCGATCTCGAACCCGTCGTCGAGGCCGCACCCCCCGCCAAGTGGACACCCCCCGATCCCGAGACCCTGGGCGTCACCCGCCGTCAGGTGCTGAACCGTTCGGCCATCACCCTGATGCTGCTCAGCATCAGCGGGTTCGGGGCCGCCTCCCTGGCCTTCCTGTGGCCCCAGGTCAAGGGAGGGTTCGGGGCCAAGGTGAAGGTCGGCACCCGGGCCGACGTCGACGCCGCCATCGCCGCCGCCCAGCCCGCCCCCAACTTCGCCTACTTCGTCGAGGCCCAGGCCTACATCCAGCCCTATCCCGCCGACGCCCTCGAGGCCGCCGCCGCCGTGTACCCCGAGAACATCCTCGCCGGTATGAGGGAGGGCTACGTCGCCCTGTGGCAGAAGTGCCCCCACCTGGGCTGCAAGGTTCCGGCCTGCGCCAGCTCCCAGTGGTTCGAGTGTCCCTGCCACGGTTCGCAGTACAACCGGGTGGGCGAGAAGAAGGCCGGTCCCGCCCCCCGGGGCATGGACCAGTTCCCCATCATCTTCGACGGCGACGACGTGATCATCGACACCGGCACCGTCGTGCAGGGACCGGTGATCGGCACCAACACCACCAACCAGGGTCTCGAGGGACCCCACTGCACCAGTGGTGGTCATGGATAGGTACATGGCACGACCAGGCAAACCGGTATCCACCCCGACGGGAGTCGCGGGTCGGGAACCGACCGACAGGGCGCTGTCCGGACAACGGGCGGGGGAGAATCTGTGATCTACGCGGCATCGACGGAACGCTCGGTGGGACTGGTGCTCCTGGCACTGATCCTGGTGGGCTGGGTCGCCTACATCTTCATCAACATCCGCCAGGCCAAGGGCGAGATCGGCTCGGAGATAGAGCTTGCCCCCAACCGGGCCCCCCTGCCTTCCGACGAGGAGTTCGAGGGACCCAAGCTGGAGCGGATCCAGGCCTGGGGTGTGGTGTTCCTGGCGATCATCGCCGTGACCCTTCCGGTCTACTGGCTGAGGGAACCGGGCCGTCAGGCCGGGGCCATCCGGGGATTCGCCGAACGGTCTGCCGCCCGGGGTGAGCGGGAGTTCACCGAGGGATTCCAGTGCAACGCCTGTCACGGGCCCGAGGGTGTGGGCGGCTCGGCTCCCGCCGTGCTCGACTTGGAGATGGGCGGCAAGACCATCAAGGTCCAGGCCTCCTACGTGGCCCCCTCCCTCAACGACATCTTCTACCGCTTCGACACCGGTATCGACGGCCCCGACGAGTCCACCGAGGTCCGCAACATCATCACCTTCGGACGACCTCCGATCATGCCGGCGTGGGGCCTGGCGGGCGGCGGTCCGGGTAACGAGCAGCAGATCCAGGACGTCATCGACTACCTGTGGAGCATCCAGCTCACCCCCGAGGAGATGGCGGCCAAGGTCAACAACGAGATCGCGGCCTACAGCTCCGACCCGGCCAACGCCGGAAAGTCCGAGGGCCAGGTCCTCTACGAACTGAACTGCGCCCGGTGCCACACCCCGAACTGGAACGCCCGGGGCAGCCACGAGCAGCCCCTGGGCAATGTCGTGGTGGTGGAGCCCGGTCAGCCCGGAGCGGGCGGCTACGGCCGGCCGCTGAACTCGGTGAGCCTGACCGAGCAGTTCCCCGATCCGGTCATGCAGATGGACTTCATCAAGAAGGGAGCCGTCGAGAACGCCCCCTACGGAACCCATGGCATCGGCAACTACGGCATGCCCGGTTTCGGTGATTTCCTCAGCGATGAGCAGATCATGGCCATAGTCGAGTACGAGCGAAGCCTCGAACAGCAACCCGGGGTCACCACCCAGGCCGTTGCCGGGGCCCAGGACGCTTCGGACAGCGGGGAGTGAGCGCGATGGTCAACCTCATGGGGATCGTCTGGGATCCGACGATCATCGGTTACCTGGCGGTGGCGATCGGCGTGGTCGTGCTGTGCGGCTCGGTGTACCTGCTGCTGGCCACCAACCTGGGAGCCCGCCTGGGGTTTCTCGTGGCCCTGTCGGGTCTGGCCGGCTGGTTCATGCTGATGGGCATCATCTGGTGGGTGTACGGCATCGGTCTCAAGGGCGACGGTCCCGAGTGGCGGCCCGTCGAGGTGACCACCTCGATGCAGATCTCCCGGATCGACAAGGTGCGCGATCTGGGCGCGGCCCTCGACCAGGGCGCCGAGCAGCTCCCCGACGGATGGCACTCCCTGCCCGCCGACGAGAGGGGCGACGTGGTGGCGGCCGCATCCTCCGCCGTGACCTGCCCCCCCGGTGACGAGCGCCTCAGCGAACCGGTCAACAACTGTCTGTTCTCGGCCACCTCGGAGTTCAGCGACGTGGGGGCGTTCGAGGTCGGGGGCCGTCGTTACCGGCCCCTGGGGATCCCCGACAACGTCGTCACCGACTTCCTGATTCCCTCCCGGGGCACACCCCACTACGTGGTGGTCCGGATACAGCCCTTCAAGGAGGCTCCCCCGATCGACCTCAACGCCGAGAGCCCCCCACCGGAACCCGAGTTGGACCCCGACGCCCCCGTGTACGACATCATCCTCGTACGCCACCAGGGGAACCTCAGGCTCCCCCCGGCCGCGATCACGATCATGTCCACCCTGCTGTTCGCGGTGACCGCCTATCAGCTCCACCGACGCGACAAGGCCGCCATGGCCGCCCGCGCCGCGAGTTCGGCCTGATCGGGGCCTCATGGCCCAGTACCTGCCTGTCCTCGCCCTGGGAGTCCTCGGAGTCCTCTTCGTACTGATCAGCATCCTGGCCTCCCGGCTGCTCGCCCCCCAGCGGGCGACGGGGGCCAAGACCGCTCCCTATGAGTGCGGTATCACCGACACCCCCCGCCTGCCCGAGAAGTTCGGGGTCCGGTTCTACCTGGTGGCGATGCTGTTCATCATGTTCGACATCGAGATCATCTTCCTCTACCCCTGGGCGGTGGCGAACCGCGAGCTGGGCACGTTCGGCCTGCTGGCGATGGTCCTGTTCGTGGCCATCTTCTTCCTGTCCTTCGTCTACGAGCTGGCCCTGGGCGGCATGAACTGGGGACCGGGACGCAAGCGGATGGGGCCCATGCGCTCCGAACTCCGCACCTCCACCAGCACCATCCGCAAGGTCGGTCTGGAGGGGCGTATCTCCCTCACCGGTGAGCCGATCGACCCCGACGATCTCGACGGCCTCGACGAACTCACCGAGACGGTGGGGGTGGCCGACGACGAATCCCCCTGGGAGGACACGGTCGAACCGACGGAGCCGGTCTCATGAGTGACTGGCGATCCAAGGTCGGCATGGCCGACGGACTCGAGAGCCTCAACCACAACTTCCTCACCTCCAACATCGAGGAACTGGTCAAGTGGGCCCGGCGGCGTTCCCTCATGCCGGCCACATTCGGACTGGCCTGCTGCGCGATCGAGATGATGGCCACCGGGGCCGCCCACTACGACCTGGCCCGCTTCGGCATGGAGACCTTCCGGGCCTCCCCCCGTCAGGCCGACCTCATGATCGTGGCCGGCCGGGTGTCCCAGAAGATGGCCCCGGTGCTGCGAACCATCTACGACCAGATGATGGAACCCAAGTGGGTCATCTCCATGGGGGTGTGCGCATCCAGCGGGGGCATGTTCAACAACTACGCCATCGTCCAGGGCGTCGACCAGGTCGTACCCGTCGACGTCTACGCCCCGGGATGTCCCCCCGGGCCCGAGACCCTGCTCCACGCCATCCTCACCGTGCACGAACTGATCCGCACCGGTGAACTCACCCGCCGTCGCGACTCCGCCGGCGGCGGGGCCGGGATCCACCTGGAGATCGAGGCCGGCCCGACCCCGGTGGCCGTGCGGCCCGGTGGTGGTCGATGACCGAGGAGCCCCAGGTGGTCCCCGAGGAGGTGGCCGCCGAAACCCCCTCAGACGTGCCCGACCACGGTGTTCCCCGCACCGGTGAGGGCCACCAGGTGGCCCTCTACCCCACCGCCGGGGAGTACCTCGACCTGATCGAGCGCCTCTACGACGAGGGCTACGTCATGTGCGTGGACCTGCTGGGGGTCGACTACCTCGAGTACCCCGACCGCAAACTCCCCGAGGGGGTGACCCCCGGTCGCTTCGAGGTGGTGGTGAACCTCGTCGACCTCGAGGCCCATCGCCGGATCCGGGTCCGGGTCCAGCTACCGGGCGACGACCCCCGACTGCCGACCCTCACCCACCTGCATCCCGGCACCGAGGCCATGGAACGCGAGACCTACGACATGTTCGGAGTCGTCTTCGAGGGCCATCCGGACCTCACCCGCATCCTGCTCCCCGAGGACTGGGAGGGGCACCCCCTGCGCAAGGACTTCTCCCTGGGTCGTATCCCGGTTCAGTTCAAGAACCCCGTCCAGGGCGGTGACCGATGAGCATCGCATCCCGCCAGGTGTCGGCCCGGCTGGC
>DRKF01000086.1 GCA_011051915.1 Acidimicrobiales bacterium
CCGTTGACCCGCCCGGTCTCGGGGAGCACCACCGCCCCCACGGTCAGGGGTCCGGCCCACGACCCGCGACCCACCTCGTCGAAACCGACCACCACCCGACGGCCCTGGGCCCGGGCCTCGTTCTCGAATCTCAGACCCGGCGGGCGGGTAGCGGGAACCACGATCGGGGAACATAGCCCGGATCCAGGGTCAGGAAGCTCACCTCACGGGCCGAACCCCTGCCCTACGGGCCGGCCGGTCGAAGCGGACCCTAGAACTTCACCTCGGACCCCACGGTGCAGAGTCCGTAGATGTCGGTGGAGACCGCCCCGGGGCAGGCCACCGAGGTGATCACCAGGTTGGCCGAGTTGATGCCGTCGATGGTGGCGTCGGTGAAATCGTCGAAGCTGAGCGAGGCATCGGTCAGATCCACCGATGTCAGTACGGCCCCCACGTAGGAGTTGTGCTCGCTGGTGAGGGCCCGGAGGATCGCCCCGTCGAGGAAGGCGCTGGTCAGGTCGGACTGGGTTATCACCGAGCCGCTCAGGTCCACCGACCTCATGTCGGCACTGACGAAACGGGTCTCGTAGAAACCGATACCCGACAGACGGGCCGAGGCCAGGCTGGCTCCCGAGAAATCCGAACCCTGGGGCCAGATCCCGTAGTCGGCCAGGTTGGCTCCGTCCAGCACCGCCAGACGGAAGTCGGTGGACTCGATCACCATGTTCGTCGTGTCCAGACCGGTCAGGTCGGCTCCGTACCAACTTCCTCCGAGGGTGGCCCGGTTGTAGCCGTGGAAGGCGGTGCAGGAGGTCTCCACCGTGGCCCCGACCAGGGTGGTGTAGGCACCGCCGTAGATCCGGTTGCAGCCCAGCCGGGTTCCATCCAGGGTGGCCAGCGACAGTCCGTAGGGCAGACGGGTCAGGTCGCTGCCCACCAGGTCGGCCCCGGTGAACACCGCGCCCCGGAGATCGCTGGTGGTGAAGTCGGCTCCACTCAGAACCGCCCCGCTGAAATCGGCACCGGGGGCGGTGATGGTCACGGTGGCGTTGGTGAAGTCGGCACCGGCGAGGTTGGCCCCCGAGAGGTCGACGCCGACGAGGGTGGCGTTGCGGAACGACGAGTTGGAGAGGTCGGCACACCGCAGGTCCGGTCCGGTGAAGGTCCGGTTGCTGAAGTCCGCACCCGGCTGGACCCGCCCGGCCCCCGCAGCGCACTCGGCCGCCAGTGCCTCCAGGTCGGCCCGGGTCTGTTTCACCTGGGCCTCGATCTCGGCGTCGGTTCCCGCCTCGACGGTGACCACGGCGGTGTCGGCCGTCGTTTCGCCGGTGGCGGGCTCGGTCCCCGTGTCTGCGGTCTGGGCCGCCGGTACGGCGTCCACCGCCTGCTCGTCGGCGGGGGAGGCGGCGGCTCCGGCACACGCGCTCAGGAGGATCGCTCCTCCCACGAATACAGCTGCCAGTCGTCGATAGTCCACGGTTCGCACTCCTAGAGGACCCGGGAAGGGTCTGAGCACCAATCGGCGCGACGGACCGCGTCCGTGAGGAATTGGGCACCAACGGGCCCGGCCACCGGGTCAGGGAAGGGTGATGGCCGGAGGCTGGAGTAGAGCCTCGCCCCGGACCTCGGTGGAACTCCACGAACGATCCAGCCCCGGGACGGTGAGTCTGACCGGCAGTTCGGGGCGGTTTCCCCGGTCCAGTTCCCACAGCAGGGCCGGGCGGTCGCCGTGCCAGCGCACCGCGTAGGACAGCCGACCGTGGAATGTCGGGGCGTCGTGCACCTCGATTCCGTGACCCAGCCAGGCCGGGGGGTACACACCGAGGAGCACCAGGCCGGGGTTGTCGCCCGGCTCCTCGTGAACGAGGAGGCTCCTCACGAACGCCAGGAAGTGGGCCTTGACCATTCCGTCGTCGCCTTCACCCGCCGTCCCGCTGCCCAGACGGGGATGGACCAGTGGCGGCCAGTTGAACGTGGGCCCGGCCACCGACAGGAACCAGTCGAGGCGCTCCATGGCCTCGGGCATGCCGTTGAGCAGCTCGACCATCCCCAGCCGGAGGGTGCGGTAGGTGCCCAGGCCCCGTGGTCCGATGGTCGCGTGATGGGCGGGTCCGTGGAGGAACCGTTCCACGATGGCCTCACGGGTGGCGGTGATCATCGGATGGTCGGGTCTGAACACACGGTTGGGCCAGGCGGCCACCAGGGCGTCCACCGAACGCTCGTCCACCGGTCGGTGGGGTGTGGCGGGCAGGGCGTCGTCCCCCCACTTGGTCACCACCGCCTCGAGCGAGTGCACCAGATCCACCCGCAGATCGGCGGCCACCTCCATGGCATCGGCGGCTGCGGTCGGCTCGTCGGCCTCACCGAGCAGGAACGCCGCCTCGGTGAGGGCCCGCAGGGCCCAGAAGTTGTCGGCGTAGCGGTACTCCAGACCATGGGGCGTCTCCCGGGGGAACACCAGTCCCCGGGTGTAGTCGTCGCGGGCCCGACGGTCCTTGCGCTGACGGGCGATGTAGCGGGCTCCCCCCGCCACCGAGTCGGCCAGATCGCGGGCCAGACCGGGATCGGCGGTCAGGCGGGTGTGGACGCCCACCGAAACCAGAGCCGCGGAGGTGGCGTCGATCTCGCCCTCTCGCCCGGGTATCTCACCGGAGGGTCTCTGGATGTCGGGAATGGCACGGAGGACCTCCTCGACCTCGGTGTGATGACCGAGCCGCCCCAGGATCCCCAGCACATAGGCGGCTTCCCGCCAGCAGTGGCCGGGCAGAGCCAGGGGCTGGGCTCCCACCCGGGCTCCGTGGTGGTGCAGGAGAATCGAGCGGGATGTCGCGGTCACCGCGTCCGACAACCGGCCGGGGGGCAGCACCCACCGGGTTCCACGGTCGGCGACGGCCTTCCAGCCCCGGGCCACCTGGTCCGAGGGGGGTGTCTCGGCCGGTCGGGTGCTGCGACTCCCTCCCGAGCCCCGTTTCCAGAGCCGCCGACCCTCAGACCCCCGCTCCAGGGGGAGGCGGGCGCGCAGGGTCGAGGTGTGGACCAGGGGAAAGATGAACGCGGCGTGGGCGAGCCCGGAGTCGCACTCGACGGGCTCGGAGAGGTCGAAGCCCTCACGGCCGGTCTCCAACAGGTAGGCACAGTCGCCTCCCCCCAGGTTGGACGCCACCGTCTGGCCGGGCTCCCGGGGAAGAACGAGCCCCAGCTCGCCGTCCACCCGGATCTCGAGACCGTCCCGCTCGATCCGACCGATGCCGACCGGGGCGACCAGGCCGTAGGGGCGCACCACCAGGGCCACCGCCACGGGCTCGGGCGTGGCGTTGTGGATCTCGACGACGACGTGTTCCCCCCCTTCGGAAGTGGCGAAGGCCCGGTGGGTGACCTGTCCGCCATTCACACCGAGGCTGGTCTCGGTGACCGGCGACAGATCGAGGAGTGTCTGGCGGACACCCGGTTTGCGGGAGGGGTACACCCAGCCCTCGGCCCCTCGTATCCACCAGTCGAGGGACCACGAGCCGGGTCCGGGCTGGATCAGCCCGCGTCGGTCGACTCCGGCCTTGTACGGAGAACCCAGATTTCCCAGCAGGGTCCAGTTGCGGCCGGTGACATTGGAGGGGTCGGCTCCCCCGACCACGTAGGCGGGGGAATCGGGGTCGGCCTGGCGCTCCAGCCAGTGGGGCTGGATCCAGCCCCGGCCCAGCAGGGGTGGGGCGGAACGGCGGCCGGTTCGTCGCGACGGGGGCACGGTCGACTCGATTCGGGGGGTGGCGGACGCCGACAGGCTAGAGGGCCCCGACCGGGGTTGACACCCCTTCGGGGTCCTCCCGGTATCGATCGGGGTGGCCCTGAGTACACTGCGGCGATGGCCGACCCGACGACCGAGGTGCTCATACCGGTGAAGAATTTCACCGAGGCCAAGGAGCGTCTCTCCCCGCACCTGGATGCCTCCAGCAGGGCCGAGCTGGCCCGCCTCATGGCCGCCCGGGTGATCGAGGCCGCCCGTCCTTTCGGGGTCTCCGTGGTGTGCGACTCCGAGGACGTCGCCACCTTCGCCGACAAGATGGGGGCCCGGGTGATCTGGTGTCCCCGCCGGGGCCTCAACATGGCCGTGGCCGACGGGGTGCGGGCCCTGGCCGCCGAGGGCGTCGACCGGGTCGTCGTCTCCCACTCCGATCTCCCCCTGGCCCGCGATTTCTCCGAGCTGGTGAGTTTCCCCGGGGTCCTCCTGGTCCCCGACCGCCACGGCCGGGGCACGAACGTGGCCTCGGTGCCCACCGCGGTCGACTTCCGCTGGTCCTACGGTCCGGGTTCCTTCGAGCGGCACCGGGCCGAGGCTCTCCGGTTGGGGCTGGCCCTGGGAGTTCGGCGGATTCCCGAACTCGTCTGGGACATCGACACCCCCGCCGACCTCTCCCCTCCCCACCCCCGGGGCCTCCCCGACGAGCTGGCCGAGCTGCTGGCCCTGGCCCCCACCGCCTGAGCCGGTCCCTCGATGGAGCTGAACCTCCCCACCCCGGACAGCGCCCTGGCCGTCGTGGCCCATCCCGACGACGCCGAGTTCCAGTGCGGGGCCACCCTGGCCAAGTGGGCGGCGGCCGGGGCGGTGATCCACCACCTGGTGTGCACCGACGGCGCCAAGGGCACCTGGGATCCCACCGTCGACCAGGCCCGCCTCGTCGCCACCCGCCAGGAAGAGCAGCGGGCCGCGGCCCGGGCCCTGGGCGCCACCGGGGAGGTCGTGTTCCTCGGCTGGCCCGACGGGGAGCTCGAGTCCGGTCTGCGCCAGCGCAGCCAGGTCGCCTACTGGATCCGCAAGCTGCGCCCCGACGTGGTGCTGGGTCACGACCCCTGGAAGCACTACCGGCTGCACCCCGACCATCGCAACGCCGGTTTCCTGGCCGTCGACGGGGTGGTGGCCGCCCGCGATCCGTTCTTCTTCGTCGAGCACGACATCGCCCACCATCGGCCCTCGGCCCTGCTGCTGTTCGAGGCCGAGACTCCCGACCACGCCGAGGACGTCACCGGTTTCGCCGACGCCAAGGTGGAGGCCCTGCTGGCCCACCGCAGTCAGTTCGAGACCACCCACGACATCGCCGACGCCGACGACTCGGACCAAAAGAAGAGGTTCGCCGGCTGGGTCGACCACACCCTGGCCGAGGGTGGAGCCCGGGTAGGTGTCCACCACGCCGAGCTCTACAAGGCCATAACCCGCCTCTGACCCACCCCACCCCCATCTATGTCACCAACCGAGTCCTATAGCGCGCGGTTGGTGCCATAGATGGGGTTCTGGGGGGTCAGGGGGTTCGGAAGGACCTCTCGAGGTCGGTCCTCGGGTTCCACTCCGGGACGGTCCCATTCACGTCGACCCGGGCGGCGAGTTCCACGTCCTCGGCGAACCCCCGGTCGACCAACTCCCGGCCGCTGACCGTGTGCGGCAGCCACTCACCCGGATCACCCAGGGCCCCGTGGGTGTGGGCCGCGGCCCGGGCCTCCACGGAGAGGGCCAGCCCCCGGTCGGCGCAGGCGGCGGCGATGGCCCCGGCTCCGGCCCAGTCCTCCAGGGCCGGACGCTGACCCTCGACTCCGGCGGTGCTGGTCCAGGACTCCGCACAGGCCACGATGGTGACCCGCGGACCGGCGGCGCCCAGGGTGCCGACGACGCGGTCCGCCACCGCGGTGGCGTTGCGCAGACACCCCACCAGGACCAGCGGGGCGTCACGGGCGGCGTGGACACACCGGGCGCCGTTCAGCGAGGTGAAGATCAACCTCTTGCCGGGCTCTCGGCCCAGGGGGTCCCGCAGGGCGGCGAGGGAAGCCGGGGACAGCGAGAACATCCCCCGGGGACCCACCTGACGGGTGGCGCTGATCATCTCCCCCCGGAGGGTTCGCTGCACCGCCTCGGGCCCGCCGGCCGCCTCGATCTCGGCCGGGGCCAGGGGCAGAACCGTGGCCCCCATCTCCACGGCCATGGTCACGGTGGTCGAGAACGACAACACGTCCACCACGACGACGACGTCACCCCGGGCGGCGGCCAGGGAGCACGCGACGGGGCCCGACTCCACGTGCACCTCGACCCCGGATGGAAAGGGATCGAAGGGCGGGGAGTCGGGCCCCGATACGTCGCTGGGGGAAGACCCGCTCAGCTCGTCGCTCAGCTGTTCATCTCTTCCTTGAGGGCCTTGGACGCGGTGAACTTCATGGCGTCGCTGGCCTTGATCTCGACCGGGTCGCCGGTCTGGGGGTTGCGGCCCGTGCGGGCGGCCCGGTGGGTCTTGGAGAACGACCCGAAACCGGGCCAGCTCACCTTGCGGTCACCCTTGACGGCCTCGGTGACCTTCTCGAAGAACGCACCCAGAACCTGCTCGGCCTCGCTCTTGGCAACTCCCGCCTTCTCGGCAACTTCGGACAGCAGCTCGGACTTGGTGTAGTTCTTGGACACGGAGAACCTCCTGGATGAACCGTGATGGGTTCACAGAGGGTGAACCACATACCTGTAGTTAGGCCTCCCAATTCGACAGGGTGGAGCCGCGCAGGTCAAGCATTTCGGGTGATTCCCGAATCGTCGACCACCGAGAGTGAGCCATGCCCGAGACCCAGGAACCCCGCCTCGCCCCCCTCGAACTCGAGGCCATGGACCCCGCCACCCGGGAGGTCGCCGTGCGGGCCGGAGCCGGCGAGGACCGACCGGACGGGATATTCCGGACCCTGGCCCACCACCCCGATCTGCTGCGGCGTTGGATGGTCTTCGGGGCCCACATCCTGCACAAGTCGAGCCTGCCCCCCCGCCTGACCGAGCTGGCGATCCTCCGCATCGGGGCCATCCGGCGCTGCCGCTACGAGTTCGCCCAGCACACCCGCCTGGGGCTGGAGCGGGGGCTCACCCTCGAGGAGATCGGCCGTCTGGTGGGGACCGATCCGGCCGCTGACCCCCACTGGAGTGAGGTCGAACGTCTCATCCTGCGGGCCGTCGACGAACTCCACGACCCGGGCCGGATCTCTGATGAGATCTGGAGCGGGCTGTCCGGCCACCTCGACGAGAAGCAGATCCTGGATCTGATCTTCACCGTGGGTCAGTACAACCTGGTGTCGGTGATGCTCAACAGCGTGGGGGTGCCCCTCGACGAGGGACTGCCCGAGCTGCCCCGGGGTTGGTGACCGCCGGGCGTCGGGCGGTGCCCGCTCTACTCCCCGAACTCGGGTGGTAGCAGCCGGGCCGGCCTCTCGGCCTCCCCTCCGGCCTGGGCGTAGGAGATCAGACGGTCCCGCCCGGCCACGGAGAGCATCTCGATGGCGTCGAAGATCAGCCCGGTCTCGCGGGCCTGGACCAGTGCCTTCCAGCCCACACTGCCCACCGGGGGGAGGTGGGTGGTGAGCAGCACGTAACGGGGAACGGTGGGAAGAGCCTTGCACAGCGCCGCCCGGCCCAGGGCCTTCCACACCGTGTCGGTGCGGCGCAGACCGGCCCGCCCGCTGGTGAAGCCCCCCGAGACGTCGAAGTACCAGAGCTGCCCGTCGGTGGTCTCCACCTCGAAGTCCACCTCGATGGACCCCAACCGTTTGACGTCGCGGTGACGGACCTCGAATCCGGGGATGTGGTTCAGCAGCTCGAAGGCGATGTCCTTGGCCTTGCGCCCCTCCCTCACCGCTCTGACGTGGGGATTCTCCTCCGGATCGGCCGGTGGCGGTACCGCCGGCAGCCGGAGCTGCAGGTGGTTGCGTCCCCGACCGGCCCGGCGATCGAGCTCGGCGGCGACCCTCGCCCGGGCCGCCTCGACGTACTCCGGTTCGGTGTCGAAGCCGATGTAGCTGCGCTCCCGGCGCACGGCGGCGATGGCGGTGGTCCCCGAACCCATGAAGGGGTCCATCACCAGGTCCCCGACGTAGGTGTAGAGATCGATCAGTCGCTGGGGCAGTTCGATGGGAAAGGGGGCGGGATGCCCCACCCGGGTGGCGCTCTCGGGCTGGATGGTCCACAGGTCGGTGGTGAACTCCGTGAAGTCCTCGCTGAACAGTGAGGCCTCCGAGGGGAGCTCGTGCTGGGCCCGCTTGCGTCTCTTCACCGCCCGGTCGAAACGGCCCCGACTGGCCACGATCACCCTCTCGGTCACGTCCCTCAGGACCGGGTTGGCCGGGCTCTTGAACGAACCCCAGGCGCAGGAGCCACCCAGACGGTCTCCCTTCAGCCAGATGATCTCGCCTCTCAGCAGCAGGCCCAGACGCTGGAGGATGTCGATCACGTCGGCGGACAACGAGCGGTAGGGCTTGCGACCCAGGTTGGCCACGTTGACCGCGATCCGGCCCCCCGGCTCCAGCTTGGTGGCACAGGCGGCGAAGACCGCCTCGAGACCCTCCAGGTACTCCCCGTAGGACTCCGGCACGTGACCCTGGGACACATCCTCCTCGTACTGCTTGCCGGCGAAGTAGGGAGGTGAGGTGACCACCAGGGCCACGGAGCTGTCGGCCACGACGTCGTTCCCCGACAGCAGATCGACCGCGTCGCCGGCGAGGATCTCGTCGCGCCGGATGGGCTTGTTGATCCGGTCGTCGGTGGACACCTCGGGGGGTACGAAACGATCGTAGAAGGCCCGGGAGTCATGACTCTCGCGCCGGGAGACACCGAAGGTGGAGGTCGAGGTGCTGCTTCGCCGCCGGTCGGCGTTCGCTTCCTCACTCAACGGTCGGGTCCCTCCACGGACCCGAGTGTACGGGAGGGCGGATCACCCAGCGTGGCCGGCGTGATCCCAGAATCTCTCGGCCACTCCGAGCCAGAGTCCCGTGGTGAGGGCCAGGGAGTCGACGTCGATACGTTCGTCGTGGCCGTGGAACCGGTTGGCGAAGTGCTCATAGGTGCAGCGGCGGCTGAACAGACCGGCTCCGTAGGCGACCGCACCGTGGGCCCGGTAGAAGCGGGCGTCGGTTCCCCCGGTGGTCATCGTCGGGAGCAGTTGGACCCCCCGGTAGGCCTCGGTGGCCAGCTCCGCCAGGGTGTCCCACATGGGGGTCCCCACCTCCGAGCAGGTGTGCCGGTCGTCATGGATGGCGGTGACGGTGACGTCGTCGGCCAGATCGCCGAGGGCCTCACGCAGGTGGGCGTCGATCTCCTCGGGGCCGTCGCCGGGGACGGTGCGGATGTCGACCTCCAGCACCACCCGGTCGGGAATCACGTTGGTCTTGATACCCCCCTGGACCAGGTTCGGGGAGAAGGTGGTGTGGGTGCAGGCATGGAGTCGCTTGGCGGTGGCCGGGTCCTCGATACGCTCCAGGCCTTCCCAGACCCGGCCGGGATCCACCAGGGCCGCCCGGATCTCGGGGTCCAGGGCCATCGCTCCGACCTGGCCCTTCCACATGTCGTCGACGTAGGCGGCCGGGCGGTAGGCCGACAGGCGGCGGACGACCTCGGCCGCCTTGATGACCGCGTTGTCGGCCCGGTAGGGCATGGATCCGTGGCCCGGTGTGCCGTGGATCTCGAGCCGCCTCCAGGCCAGGCCCTTCTCGGCGACCGTCAGGGTCAGATGGGGAGGCTCGGCCGCCCCGATGGGCAGGCCACCCGACTCGGTCAGGACGTAGTCGGCGGCGATGGCGTCGTACTCGTGCTCGGAGAACCAGCCCGCGCCCCGGCGTCCCCCGGCCTCCTCGTCGGCGACGGCGAAGTAGATCAGGTCTCCCCGGGGCCGGAAGCCGGTTCGTACCAGGTGGCGGAACGCCACCGCCATCGAGGACGTCAGGTTCAACATGTCGACGGCACCGCGTCCCCACACCTCCCCGTCGACCAGCTCGGCGGCGAAGGGATCCCGGGACCAGCCCTCGGGCGACACCGGCACGACATCGGTGTGACCCATCCAGCACACCCTGGGCGCGGTGGGATCGCTCCCCTCGATTCGGGCCACCAGCGAGGCCCGGCCCGGGAACGGCTCCCAGGTCTGCACCTCCACCCCGGGACCCTCGAGGAAACCGGTCAGCAGATCGCAGTTGCGGACCTCGTGACCCGACTCGGGGGTGCCGTCGTTGACGCACTCGTTGCGGATCATGTGCCGCAGGAGGTCGACGGTCTCCTCGGCCAGACGGCCCGGCAGATCCACCGGACTGCTCACAACCCGTCCCCCGATTCGCCCGACCGCTCGGGAGTGTCGTGCAGCACCATGCGCACCCTCTTGTTGCCCTTGCCCTTGGACTGGGTCTTGGTGATCTCGAAGCGTCCGACCTCACCGGTCCGGGCGACGTGGGTTCCACCGTCGGCCTGCTTGTCGAGGCCCACGATGTCGACCACCCGGATCACCTTCACGAAGTCGGGGATGAGATTGACCTTGGTGCGGATGAGGTCCTCATCGGCGAGGGCCGTGTCGCGGTCGAGGAAGGACACCTCGATGGGACGGTCGGCGGCTATCTCGGCGTTCACCAGCTCGGTCACCCTCTGGGCGAAACCCTCCGGAAGGGGGTCGAACTCGAAGTCCATGCGGGCGGCCAGGGGCTCCATGTTCCCCCCGGTGACCGCCTTGCCCCATTCGTTCCAGATGACCCCGCACAGGATGTGGAGTGCGGTGTGGGTGCGCATCAGACGGTGCCGCCGCTCCCAGTCCAGCTCGCCGTGCACCACCGTACCGATCTCGGGGGTGGTGCCCTCGGTAGTGCCACCGTCGGCAGCGTCGAGGTGGTGCCACGCCACCGGACCCTCCTTGCGGACGTCGGTCACCGCCACCGTCGTGCCTCCGAAGGTGAGGGTTCCCTCATCGTGGGGCTGGCCGCCGCCCGTGGGGTAGAACACGGTGCGGTCCAGGGCCACGGCCCCTTCCCGGCGGTCGACCACCGTGGCGTCCATCGACCTGAGCTGGGCGTCGGTCAGGTAGAGCAGTTCGGTTTCCAATGGGCCTCCTGGTCGAGTGGCCGATGTCCCGGCGACCCTATCCTCCCAGGGCCTGATCCGGATCACGCAGAAGCGGACCGAATCTGGCCACGAAACGGGAACTGTCGAGGTGGAGGTGACGGGGCCGGACCGGACCGCCGGGTGGGGGTTCGGGACTGGGCCCGCCCCTGAGCACCGCGGGATCGCCACCCAGGGATCGGGCCAGGGCCCGGGCCAGGCCGAGGCGGTCGACCGCCCGGGGACCCGCCACGTGCCAGATTCCGGTGGCCCCGGTGTCGGCCACCGCCAGCAGGGCCCGGGCCAGGTCGGCCACGTACACCGGGCAGCGGACCTCGTCGGTATGGAAACTCACCACCGAGGGATCGGCCAGGGCCGCGGTGACGAGACGCTCCTGGGGCCCGCGGTGGTCCGGCCCGCCGTAGATGACCGATGTCCTCACCACCGCCGATCCCCGGTGGGTGTCGAGAACGGCCCGCTCGGCCTCGGCCTTGAGCCGGCCGTACCCGCTGACCGGATCCAGGGGATGGTTCTCGGCGAGTGGCTCGGTCTCCCGGCCGGAGAACACGACGTCGGAGGAGATGTGAACGAGGGCCGCTCCCGAGTTCGCCGTCGACCGGGCCACGTTTCGGGCCGCCTCCACGGTGTCGAGGTGGGCCCGGGGTCCGGTGGCCCGATAGGCGGTGTGGACCACGACCTCGGGGCGCAGTGCCGCCACCATCCGGTCGACCACCCCGGCGTCGGAGAGATCCGCACAGACCCAGCGGGCGTCAAGGTCGGGATCGGGAGGAGTCACCCGGTGGGTGGCGAACACCTCGTCACCCCGGGAGGCGGCATGGGCCACCAACTCCGACCCCAGGTAGCCGGACCCACCGGTGACCAGGAGCCTCACGGGGTCGGGGGGCGAACCCAGCCCGCCTCGATGTCGAACGTCTTGACCACCCGGGCGGGGACGCCGGCCACCACGGAGTGGTCGGGGATTTCCCCCCTGACCACGGAGTTGGCCGCCACCACCACATGACGACCGATACGGGCCCCCGGGAGGATCACCGCCCCCGAGCCGATCCAGGTACCGTCACCGATGCCGACCGGGGCCTCCACCGGGTCCTGGATCCCGATCCAGCGGCTGGTGTCCTCATAGACGTGGTTCTGGTCGGTCACGTAGACGTTGGTTCCGGTGAAGACCCCGTCGCCGATGTCGATCGAGAAGTGCCCCACGATCGAATTGCCCCGTCCGATCATGCAGTTGTCACCGATCCGCACCACCGGGTCGGTGACCATGGCCTGACCCGGAATCATTCCCGCGGTCAGGGTGACGTGGTCGGCCAGCAGGGTGCGGGATCCGATGTGGATGTATCGCTCCCCGTAGACCACACCGGTGGGGAAACCGACTATCGAACCCACACCGAAGTGACCGAACCGCCGGGCTCTCCGGTCGCCGTGGTGAATCCGCCCCCAGCGCCCGACCAGGTCGTGGGCCCCGTTGAGGGCGTCGGACACCAGACGCCTGATTCTCGAATCGGGGTCGTCGATCATCGCCGCAGGCTACCGGGAGTACCGGGCGAGGACCTCCGCTGCCGCCTCCCGCCCCACTTCGGCGAGTTCCGGAGGCGAGACCACCCGGGCCTCGGGGCCCAGGCGCAGCAGCAGCCGCTCCAGGAACACCCTTCCGGTTATCCCCATGCGAATCCGCAGCCGTCCCTCGGGGGACTCGTCCACGGAGTGGACCGGATAGGTCTCGCTCACCCAGCGGGCCGAGGTGGGTACGTCGAGCACGACTTCCAGGCGGTCGACACTGAGCGGTGGCATCTCGTCGGGGGGCAGGATCTCGCCCAGGGCGGGATCGAAGGTTTCGGCGGTGACCTCCAGCTCCCGGATTCGGTCGAGGCGGAAGACCCTCAGGTCGCCGGCCCGGTGGCACCAGGCCGCCAGATACCAGTGGCCCTCGGTGTTGGTGAGGCGGAGGGGGTCGATCTCGCGATCGGTCACCTCGTCGCTGTAGGCCGCCAGGTACTCGATTCGGAGGCGGTGCCGGTTCCTGATCGCCTCGGCCACGTCGCTCAGCACCTCGGGGGCCTCGAGATCCACCTCCATAGGGGCCCTTCCGCCGATGGCCTTCTCCAGCTTGGCCAGCGCCGAGGAGAGGGCTCCCCCGGCCGGATCCGGTGACGCCTGTTCCGCCGCCCTCCCGGCCGCCAGCAGACCCACGGCCTCGGCGGGGGTGAGCCGCAGCGGCCTCGAGAGCAGGGCGTTGGGCTCCACCAGCACCTGGTCGTCGACCACCGCTATGCCCAGGGTGTTGTCCGGTCCGTAGGGGGGGATCTCGCAGCACTGGACGAGGCTGAGATCGGCGACCACCTCGTCCATGGGAATGTCGAAGCGCTCGGCGATCTCCTCGATGGTGGCGCCCTGGCGATCCACCACCCAGGGAATCACGTTGAGGATGCGGGCCAGTCGCACGTCGGCCCTGGGCCGGGCCATCAGCGGACCTCCCCGACCATCGACGTGAGCCACCCCACGATGTCGGCCCTGAGCTCGGCGGGTTCAAGAACCTCGGCGTGGGTGCCGAGTCCCAGCAGCCAGGAACGGAACGCGCCCCGGTTGCGAACCGGCACGTCGATCACCACCGACCCGTCGGCCTGTCGATTCGCAGGGCCGGTACCGGCCCGGGCCCGCAGCACGGTCGGGGCCACGGTGTGATCCAGGAGCACCCGGGCCACGGTCTCACCGCCGGAGCCCAGCAGCAGGGCGTCGGACTGGAGCACCGAACCGGGGTCGAAGCCCTCGGGGATCCGGTAGGTCTCCCCCTCCCCCACTCTCGCCGCACCCTCGATGCGGTCGACCCGGAATGCCTTGACCCGGTCACCGTCACCCCGATCGGCCCCGGTTGCGTACCAGTGGCCGTATCGGTAGAGAACTCCGTAGAGGGCCACCTCACGGTCCCGCCCGGAGTAGCGGAAGCGGGTCGGGCGGTGGGTGGTCATGGCCTCGAACAGGACGGGGAGGGATTCGGGTGCCGGCAGATCGGCCACCAGGGGTGCCGCCACACCCCGGGTCCCCCCGAGCTTGAGCACCGCCTGTTCGTCCCAGTCGACCTCCATGCGGACGGCGGAGACCGCCATCTGCAGAGCCACGGTCTCCGCCGGGGTGAGGTCGAGGTCGGCGAGGAAGTAGTCCTCGGGCCTGATCCGGTAGCGCGAGGCACCCGCGTCACCCTCCTCGATGGTGGTCTCGATGGGTACGCCGAGTTCCCTGAGGGTCCTCTTGTCCCTCTCGAACCTCTTGCGGGAGCTCTCGTCACCGCTCTCGTAGAGCCCACTGCGCTCCCCGATCTCGGCGAGAGTCAGGGGCACGGGTGTCTCCAACAGGATCATGAGGAGTTCGGTGATGCGCTCCACCGGATCGGCCATGCCCCGATGGTGCCACGTCGGGCCCCGCTCTCCACCGACCCCACGGCGATGACGTCACGATGTGACCCATGTCTCACCGGTTCTGGCATTCTCGTGACAGATGTCGTAACGTTCCTGCAACATTTCAGTCCGGGCGGAGACGGTCGACACTCAGTAGGACATGGCGAACACTCACTCCACATATTTCACGACCCACAGTGACGGTGGCTGCCCTCCCGCCAGGCGCAGAAACCCCGTCAGGCACAGGCACGGCACCCGAGCCCTCATCGCCGAGAGTGACTGCGACCACCCTCCCGCCAGGCGCAGAAACCCCGTCAGGCACAGGCACGGCACCCGAGCCCTCATCGCCGGGGTCGTGCTGGCTCTGTTCGTGTCACTCGTCGGTCCGGGGGCCAACCCCGTCTCGGCGGCCACGGCCACCTCCCGGGTCGTGGCCATAGCCTCCACCGCCCGCGGCGGCGGCTACTGGACACTGTCCTCCGACGGTCGGGTGGTCGCCGTGGGCGACGCCGTGCACCGTGGCGATCTCGGGGGGTCGGTGGGCAACGCCATGGGCCTGACCCCCAGCCCCACCTACCGCGGCTACTGGATAACCACCTCCGACGGAAGGGTCAGCGCCTTCGGCGATGCCGGATTCCACGGCGACCTGAGCGGTGTGGCCCTGTCCGCCCCGGTCGTGGCCATGGCCGCCACCCCCAGCGGAGCTGGCTACTGGCTGGTGGCCTCCGACGGCGGTGTGTTCTCCTTCGGCGACGCCCGCTTCCACGGTTCCACCGGGGGAATGCGGCTCAACCGTCCGGTCGTGGGCATGTCCCCCACCGCCAGCGGAGCGGGCTACTGGCTGGTGGCCTCCGACGGTGGAATCTTCGCCTTCGGCGACGCCCGCTTCCACGGTTCCACCGGGGGAATGCGGCTCGACCGTCCGGTCATCGGGATGTCCACCTCGGGTTCGGGCGCCGGTTATCTGCTGGTGGCCTCCGACGGCGGGATCTTCACCTTCGGGTCGGCCCGCTTCGAGGGATCACTCGGTGGAAGGGGCCTCACCGACATCAGCGGAGTCGCCCCCGTACCCGACGGCTCCGGCTACTTCCTGGCCCGCTCCGGTGGCCAGGTCATCGGATTCGGACGGGCCTCAGCCGTCGCCCCCGCCCCCAGCCGCGAGGCCGACATCGCATCGGAGATATTCACCCGGGTGAATCTGGAACGGACCCGACGGGGTCTGCCCGAGCTGGCGTGGGACCCCGAGCTGGCGACCACGGCGGGGGCCTGGAGCGTGCAGATGTCCAGGACCGGGTTCTCACACTCGAACCTGACCTCGGTCTCGGCCTCCCTGGCGACTCCCCACTCCTACCTCGGGGAGAACATCTACTGGGGTTGGGGGACGTGGGCCGACTCCGACACCGCCCACTCCGTACTGTTCGAGAGCGCCCCCCACCGCGAGGCCATGCTCGAGACCGGCTACACGACCGTCGGTATCGGTGTCTACTGTGACGCCTCGGGGAAGCTGTGGGTCACCGAGCAGTTCGGACGACTCGACTCACAGGGGTCACCGGCGTGGAGCGGACCCCGCTCACAGTCACCCCGGGCCGACGTCTCCTCCGTGGCGAACACATCCTGCTGAGGACGGGTGGGGC
>DRKF01000087.1 GCA_011051915.1 Acidimicrobiales bacterium
CGACTCGTGTCCTGCCCCGATGGTCGGGACGGCGGGATTTGAACCCGCGACCCCCTGCTCCCAAAGCAGGTGCGCTGCCAAGCTGCGCCACGTCCCGTTCCGCCACAGGCTACCGGAGCCCCCGGTCGGCCGGGGCGTGAGTTCGTCCGGCCTCGAAGGACCGACCGACCCCTTCGCTAGGAGACGATCGTGATGACCCCGGTGGGACACGCGGTGGCAGCCTTGCGGACCTTCTCGTAGAGGTCGTCACCGGGGTTGGCGTCGATCAGGCTCACGATCCCCTCGTCGCCGACGCTGAACACCTCGGGGGCGAGCATCTCGCACGAGCCACTCCCGATGCATTTCGTGACGTCGATCTCGACCTTCATGGACGACCTCCCCGTTTCGTTCGGACCCAAACTACCGCCTGAGGTGCCTGGGCCCCAATGACGGTGCGGACCACCGCCTCCGCCCCACCCGAAGCTAGGTTGGGGTCGAGAGGTCTAGCAACGGGCCGTTCGGCGTCGACCGGTCCCGATATCGGGGGTTCACCATGGAAATCGGACTGATCATGTTTCCCACCGGGGAGGCCATCGCACCGGCCAAACTGGCGTTCGAGGCCGAGGAGCGGGGGTTCGAATCCCTGTGGTTCCCCGAGCACAGCCACATCCCGGTCAGCCGCGAGACTCCCTGGGGAGGTCGCGAGGGGGCCCCGCCCCTGCCGCCGGAGTACTGGCGTTCCCTCGACCAGTTCATCGCCCTCACCGACGCCGCCGCCGCCACCGAACGCATCCGGATCGGGACCGGTATCTGCCTGGTCGCCCAGCGCGACCCGATCTGGACCGCCAAGCAGGTGGCGTCGCTGGACCACGTCAGCGGGGGTCGGATGATGTTCGGCATCGGCTACGGCTGGAACCGTGAGGAGATGGCCAACCACGGGGTCCCCTATGACCGCCGCCGGGACATCCTCCGGGAGAAGGTGCTGGCCATGCAGCAGATCTGGAGCCACGACGAGGCGGAGTTCCACGGGGAGTACGTCGACTTCGACCCCATCTGGTCGTGGCCCAAGCCGACCACGAGGCCCTGGCCTCCGGTGATCCTGGGTGGCGGAGCCGGACCCAAGACCATGCGCCACATCGTGGAGTTCTGCGACGGTTGGATGCCGATAGCCGGGCGGGGCGGCGCCGCCGATTTCAAGTCCAAGGTGGCGGAACTCCAGGACCTCTGTGAGGAGGAGTGCCGTGATGTGGCCGAACTGGAGATCGGCATCTTCGGTCCCCGGCCCGACCTGGAGGTGCTGGAGGGCTACGCCCATCTGGGGGTGGCCCGGGCGGTGCTCATGCTGCCCCCCGCCCCCGAGGCGGAGATCCTCCCTCTGCTCGACGAGTGGATGACCCTGGGACCCAAGCTCCCCTGACGGCCCGTGGATCGGCCCGGACTCCCTGAATCGCGCCGGCACTAGAATTCTCCGAAGACCGGAATCCCGGGGGAACAGGTGTGTTTCCCCTCCGGGACGGTTCGGTCCCGGGACCGCGATCACCGACGGGGAGAGATGTGAGACCCGAGAAGATCATCGAATGGTCGACCCTGGCCGACCGCTCACCGCAGGGCGCCCGGGTCGGGGAGGTGGACCTGGTGGTGGTCCGCTGGGACGACAACCACTCCGTGTTCTACGGACGCTGCCTCCACCGTGGCGCCCTGATGTGCGACGGCCGGGTCTCGGGCCGGGACCTGATCTGCGGGCTGCACTCCTGGGACTACCGCATCGAGACGGGAGTCAGCGCCTACGCCAACTCCGAACGGCTGCAGAAGTTCTCATCGTGGCTGGAGGACGGCTGGGTGCACGTCGACGCCGACGAGATCGCCCGGTGGGTCGAGGACCATCCCCAGCCGTGGAACCCCGACGCCTACCAGGGCCGCTACCAGGATCCCCACGGAACCCCCGACGAACCCTTCGTGGGTGAGATCCGCCGCCTGGCCGGCAGCGGGCTGAGCCGCACCGGTCACCACGGACCGGTCACCTCCATGGGTGTCAGCCGGGAGCTGCTCCCCCACTGGGACGACATCCAGTTCGTCACCGCCCAACTGGCCCGCCGACCCCGGCTCGACGAGGAACCGGTGACCCGGACCACGACCATCGGGGGCAACGCCGATCTTCCCGTCACCCTCGACATCCCAATCTTCGTGTCCGACATGAGCTTCGGCGCCCTGTCGGCCGAGGCCAAGGTCTCCCTGGCCCGAGGTGCCGAACTGGCCGGAACCGCCATCTGCTCCGGTGAGGGCGGGATGCTCCCCGAGGAGCGGGCCGCCAACTCCCGCTACTTCTACGAGCTGGCCTCGGGGATGTTCGGCTGGTCCCTCGAACGGGTCGACCCCGAGCACGGAGGTGTGGCCGCCTTCCACTTCAAGTTCGGTCAGGGGGCCAAGACCGGCACCGGAGGTCATCTGCCCGGAGCCAAGGTCACCGAACAGATCGCCGCGGTCAGGGGCCTCCCCGCCGGCACCGACGCCGTGTCCCCCGCCACGTTCACCGGCCTGACCACCATCGACGACTTCCGGCGCCTGGCCGACCAGGTCCGTGAGATCAGCGGCGGTATCCCCATCGGGGCCAAGCTCTCGGCCCAGCACATCGAGGACGACATCGACACCGCCCTGGCCATCGGGGTGGACTACATCATCCTCGACGGTCGCGGTGGGGGCACCGGAGCCGCCCCGGCCCTGTTCCGCGACCACATCTCCGTGCCCACGATCCCCGCTCTGGCCCGGGCCCGGCGCCACCTCGAGGCCCGGGGCCGAACCGACGTCACCCTGGTGATCACCGGCGGTCTGCGCACCGCCCCCGACTTCGCCAAGGCCCTGGCCCTGGGGGCCGACGCGGTGGCGGTGGCCAACTCCGCCATGCAGGCCATCGGCTGCATCGGGATGAGGGCCTGCGCCACCGACAACTGCCCGGTGGGGATCGCCACCCAGAAGCCCCACCTGCGGGCCCGGCTTCCGGTGGACGCCGCGGCGGAACGGCTGGGCCGGTTCCTCACCTCCTCCGCCGAGCTGATGGAGGTCCTGGCCCGGGCCTGCGGACACGGTTCCCTCGCCGACTTCGGTATCGACGACCTGACCACGTTCGACCGGGACATGGCCCACCTGACGGGTATCGCCTACGGCGGCGTCGAGCCCTGAGGGCCGCCCCGACCTCACTCGACCCGAACCTCTACCCACGACCCCAACGCCCATGGAGGCACCAGCCCGTGACCCACACATCCGATGACACCGGTTCCGACCCCTCCGATGCCTCACCGAACCACTGGCTGAGGGTGGCCGCCGTCGACGAGATCCCCGAGGGTCGCATCAAGACCGTCACCGCCGGGCGCCACACCCTGGCCGTGGCCCACGTGGACGGGGAGTTCGGTGCTCTCGACAACCGCTGCCCCCACCAGGGTGGTCCGCTCGGGGAGGGCTCGATCGAGAAGGGCTGGCTGCGCTGTCCGTGGCACGGCTACGACTACGACCCCCTCACCGGCAAACCCCCCGCCGGCTTCTCCGACGCTCCCCCCTGTTTCGCCACCGAGGTTCGCGACGGCGCTGTGTGGGTGAACCTGCCGGGTGAGGCCCCCCGACCCCGCACCGTGTCCGACGTGCTGGTCGAGACCATGGTCAACTGGGGTGTCACCCACGTGTTCGGAATCGTCGGCCACTCGAACCTGGGCTTCGCCGACGCCATGAGGGTGGCCGAGGAGGCCGGGAAGCTCACCTACATCGGGGTGCGCCACGAGGGGGCCGCCGCCTTCGCCGCCACCGCCTACGGCAAGCTGACCGGGGTGCCCGCCGGGTGTTTCGGTATCGCCGGACCGGGCAGCACCAACCTGCTCACCGGTCTCTACGACGCCAAGGTCGACCGGGCCCCGGTGCTGGCGCTGTGCGGTCAGGTCCCCTCCAAGGTGAGGGGTCGGGGGGCGTTCCAGGACGTCGACCTCGAGGGGGCGTTCGCCGACGTGGCCGCCTACTCCGCCACCGTCCAGGCCGGCAGCGACCACGCCGAGCTGATGAACCTGGCCTGCAAGACCGCCATCGTCGAACGCGACGTCGCCCAGATCGTGCTGCCCGACGAGGTCCAGCCCATGGCCGTCGACCCCGACACCGCCGCCTCGGGACCGACCGGCCGGGTCGGGCCGCGGGAGGTCGCTCCCCCCGCCGAGTCCCTGGAGGCCGCGGTGAGGATGCTGGCCGGGTCGAAGCGCCCTCTGATCATCGTGGGCAACGGGGCCCGTGACGACATGGACCAGGTGATCGCCCTGGCCGAGAGGATCGGGGCGCCGGTGGCCACCACGTTCAAGGCCAAGGGCCAGATATCGGACCGCCATCCCCTCGGCTGCGGTGTCCTGGGTCGGAGCGGCACACCCATCGCCAGCTGGTTCATGAACGAGTCGGACCTCATCGTGGTGTTCGGAGCGTCGTTCTCCAACCACACCGGGATCGCCCCCTACAAGCCCACCATCCAGGTGGACTTCGATCCCATGGCCCTGGGCCGTTTCAGCGCCGTGGACGTGCCGGTGCAGGGAGAGGTGGGGGTCACCGCGGCGGCGATGCTCGACGCCCTGGCCGGGGAGTCCGTCGGATGCATCGACCACCGCCCCGAGGTGGCCGAGCGCTGGGAGATCTGGCGGGCCGAGAAGGCCAGTCGGGCCGCCGATGACATGGGGCACGGCCTCAACTCCGCCGTGGTGTTCGAGGCCCTGGCCCGCCACACCGCACCCGACGCGGTGATGCCCGTCGACGTGGGGAACAACACCTACTCCTTCGGGCGCTACTTCGAGGTCGAGCACCAGACGGTGCTGATGTCGGGGTACCTCGGTTCGATCGGTTTCGGGCTGCCGGCGGCGATGGGGGCCTGGGCCGCGGTCCAGGCCGACGGCTCGGGACGCCAGGTCATCTCGATCTCGGGGGACGGGGGCCTGGGCCAGTACGCGTTCGAACTCACCACCGCCGTGAAGTACGGGATGGACATCACCCACGTGGTGCTCAACAACGGCGAGCTGGGCAAGATCAGCAAGGAGCAGCGGGCCGTGGAGTACGACCCGTGGCAGACATCGCTGCACAATCCCGACTTCGCCGCCTTCGCCGAGCTGTGCGGGGCGATGGGCCGCCGGGTCACCACGGTCGATCAGCTGGATGCCGCCCTGGCCGATGCCGTGGGCCATCGGGGTCCGGCCCTGGTGGAGATCGTCACCGACCCCCTGCTGTTCTGACCGCGCTGCCCGGACCGTGAGGATCGCGCCCGGTCCCGAAACCCGGGGGCACAGCCACAGAAGCACAGCCACTCACTCTCACAGCACCAGCTGTTGACAACAGTTGATACCCGCGACAGAGTGGCGATGTGAGCCGCAACACGATGAGCTTCGCCCTCCCCGAGCCGATGCGGGACTACGTGTCCGAACGCGTTCGCTCAGGTGAGTACGGGAACACCAGCGAGTATCTCCGGGACCTCATCCGCAAGGATCAACGGGAGCAGGCTGCGCGTCACCTCCGCCGGCTCATCGCCGACGGGCTCGAGTCCGGTGACGCCCGGCCGGTTACCGACGAGGCACTCGAGGAGCTTCGGCGCTCCGCCCTCGGCACCGATCGGTGACCTCGGCCCGGCTCCGCCCCCTGACCGAAGCCGACCTTGTCCGGCGAACCCACTACTACCGATCCGAAGCAGGTGACGAGATCGGGGAGCGATTCTTCGACTCGGCCATCGACACCCTGAGGGCGATGGAGGAGATACCGGGAATGGGCTCGCTACGCCTCGGCGAGATGTGTGGTGTCCCCGGCCTGCGGTCGTTCCGGATCTCCGGTTTCCCGTGTGGGTGGTTCTACTTCGAGCGCG
>DRKF01000088.1 GCA_011051915.1 Acidimicrobiales bacterium
AGATGCGGCGGACCAGGAGCAGGGCCAGCATCCAGCGGCTGTGGGAATGGGCCTGGTCGCGGTTGCGGACCAGGGTCCAGGCCAGCAGCAGACCCAGTAGCAGTAGGGTCCATCCGACGACCCGGCCCATCACGGAGTCGACGCTGTCGGGCAGGGCGCGGCCGAAGGCGATCACCGCCACACCGATCACGAACACGACCCCGGCGTGCCCGGCGGCGTACACCGAGCCGAGCCAGATACCGCGGCGAGCCCGGTCCTGGCCGGCGGTCATGTCGGAGATGGCGGCGATGTGGTCCCAGTCGATGCCGTGCCGCAGGCCCAGGGCCAGGGAGCTGCCCAGGAGGCCGAGTTCCAATCCGGTACCGCCGGAGATTCCAAGGATCACGAGTCAATCGTAGCCGCAGCATATGCCCTGATGCGAATGATTCGCATCACCCGGGATCTGTGGCACCGTTCGCGTGTCATAGCGCGCGGTTGGTGTCATAGATGGTGGGGGGTTGGGGATCTGTGGCACCGTTCGCGTGTCATAGCGCGCGGTTGGTGTCATAGATGGTGGGGTGGTCGGGGTCGGGGTGGGGCTGTGCTGCGGCGCAGGAGTACAGTCGGCCTGGGTGAGGTCTCCGGATCGCACCCCACAACCCCCCTCTACCAATCCGGGAGTCACCGTGAAGGATCCAGTCCGCGTAGCCGTCACCGGAGCCGCCGGTCAGATCGGCTACAGCCTCCTGTTCAGAATCGCCTCGGGATCCATGCTGGGCCCCGACCAGCCCATCATCCTCCAGATGCTCGAGATACCCCCGGCCATGAACGCCCTGGCCGGGGTGGCCATGGAACTCGACGACTGCGCCTTCCCCCTTCTGGCCGGAATGGTTCAGACCTCCGACGCCAACGAGGCCTTCGCCGACATCGACTACGCCCTGCTGGTGGGATCCCGCCCCCGGACCAAGGGCATGGAGCGCAAGGACCTCCTCGAGGCCAACGGCGCGATCTTCACCGGCCAGGGAAAGGCGCTTTCGGACTCGGCCAAGCCCACGGCCAAGATCCTGGTGGTCGGCAACCCCGCCAACACCAACTGTGTGATCGCCATGAACAACGCCCCCAACATCCCCGACAGCCAGTTCACGGCCATGACCCGACTGGACCACAACCGGGCCAAGGCCCAGCTCTCCCACAAGGCCGGGGTGTCGGTGAACGACATCACCCACATGACCATCTGGGGAAACCACTCCGCCACCCAGTACCCCGACATCTTCCACGCCCAGGTGGGAGGCCGGTCGGCGCTGGAGGCCATAGGCGACGACATGGACTGGGTCGAGAACGACTTCATCCCCACCGTCCAGAAGCGGGGAGCGGCGATCATCGAGGCCCGGGGGGCATCCAGCGCGGCGTCGGCCGCTTCGGCCGCCGTGGACCACATGAACTCCTGGGCCCTGGGCACCCCCGAGGGCGACTGGGTGTCGATGTCGATCCCCTCCGACGGTTCCTACGGCACCCCCGAGGGCATCATCAGCTCCTTCCCCGTCACCTGCCGGGACGGCCGGTACGAGATCGTCCAGGGTCTGGAGATCAACGACTTCTCCCGCCGGCGGATGGAGGCCACCTGGGCCGAACTCCTCGAGGAGAAGAACGCCGTCGCCGAGATGGGACTGCTGGGCTGAGTCCCCGGTCGCGACACTGATGCTTCAGGCCCGACTCGACGGAGCGGACCCGGAGTTCCCCGTTTCCCTGGTGGAGATCGAACCCCCGCCCCTGCCCACCGGTGAGTGGGCCCGGGTGGAGGTCGCCAGTGGGGGCATATGCGGATCGGACCTGGCCATGATCCGCCCGGTCGGACCCCGCAGCGCACTCTGGGGCGGTCTGATCGGGATACCCATCGAGATGGGCCACGAGATCAGCGGAACGGTGGTCGAGGCCGGGGACGACTGCGATCTGGCGGTGGGCACCCTGGTCGCCGTCGACCCGATCCGTTCGTGCGTCACCCGGGGCCTGGACCCCTGCCCGTCGTGTCGGGCCGGGGTGCCCTCCACCTGCACCCGTCTGGACGATCCCACCCACGGCCGGGGCTGGGGACACGGGTTCGGCCGGGGGGTGGGCGGCGGTTGGAGCCAGAGTCTGGTGGCCCACCACTCCCAACTCCACCGGGTGCCCGACGGCGTCGATGCCACCACCGCGGCCCTGACCGAGCCCTTGGCGGTGGCCCTGCACGGTCTGTTGCGGACGCCCCTGGTGCCCGCCGCCCCCACCCTGGTCATCGGGGCCGGGCCGATAGGACTGGCTGCGGTCGCGGCCCTGGGAGTCCTGGACCCCGACATCGAGGTCACCGTCGTGGCCCGATATCGCTCCCAGGCCCGAGCGGCGGAGGCTCTCGGGGCGGCGGCGACCGTGATCGAACCCGACCACGAGTCTCTCCTGGAACACCTGGCCGGGCGGGTGGGGGCGTCCGTGCTGGGCGGAGGCGACAACGCCAGCCTCAAGGGAGGCTTCGCCCAGACGGTGGACACCGTGGGCAACGGAACCACCGTCGATCTGGCCTGCCGGGTGACCTTGGCCCGGGGCACGGTGTACGAGATCGGGGCCCCCGGAATCGTGACCACCGATCTCTCGATGCTCTACCGCAAGGAACTCCAGATGGTCGGCACCCTGTGTTACGGCCACGATCACGGCCCCGGGGGCACCCTGCACACCTTCGACCGGGCCCTGGCGGCCCTGGCGGCGGGTGCCTTCCCCTCCGAGGTGGTGGTGAGCCACCGGTTCCCACTCGAACAGGTGAGAGAGGCCTGTGAGACCGCCTTCGACAAGAGCACCGGGGCCCTCAAGGTGATGCTCGGCCCCAACTGAGCCCGGCCCGCCGGGCCACGGCTGCCAGCCGTGTCACTTGAGGAATCGGCTGGTCGTGTTGTCGGCCAGAACCTTCCCCCCGGTCTGACAGGTGGGGCAGTATTCGACGGTGTACCTGCGGTACTCGACCGAGCGGACCACGTCGCCGCACTCGGGGCACTCGTCTCCGGCTCTTCCGTGGACCCGTGAGGGTCGTTGGGCGGAGCGGCTCATGGCATCGAGCCCGGCGTCGAAGGCGTATCCCTCGGCCACGGACCGGGCGATGGCGTCGACGACCGCCGCGACATGGTCCCGCTTCAGCCGGGAGGTGTTGGCAAAGGGCGAGAGCCGGGCCCGGTGGCAGACCTCGTTGGCCAGTCGGCGGCCCAGACCCGACACGATCGACTGGCGGCGCAGGAAACCGTGGAGTCTCATCGAATGGGCGGCCATCAACTCGGCCATGGTCCCGGTGTCGACGGTGGTGGCATCGGGGCCGAGCGAGGCCAGCGGTTCGGCTGCGAGGGGATCCCCCGCCACCATCCACACCCCCGCCCGGTGCTCGGTGCCGGGTTCGGTCAGCAGCAGACGCTGACCCGTCTCGAAGGTCCATCGCGCCATTCCACCCCTGGGCCGACGCGCCTTGGACGTGTCGGGTCTGAGGCGTCCGCCCTGCATCAGATGGACCACGAAGCTCAGCGGGGCCTGCCCGGGGTCCGCATCGAAACCCAGGATCAGGTACTTGGCCCGATTGGTGACCGCGCCGAGCGCCCGGCCGACAGCGAGATCGGGGGAGGGATCGAACGTCTTCAGCACCGAGAACGACAGGGGCTCGAAACGTGAGAGCACCTGGCCCCGGTACTCGGCGTCGAGACGCTCGGCGTGGGCCCTCACCTCGGGCAGCTCCGGCATGGGCCCAACCTAACCGGTACAGGGCCGCGTAGCCGGTGCCGCCCTGAGCCTTGGACACCCCGCCCTGTCGGGCGGGCGTTGTCGAGAGGACGGGGTGTCTTCGGCTGTCAGGTTCAACGAACCCGGTCCCGATGGATGACACCTGTCGGGTGAATTTCCCTCACCGCCTCCACGACTTCATCGGTCTGGGGGTGACTCGGGACCTCGCGACACCTGTCGGGTGAGTTTCCCTCACCGCCTCCACCTTCCGGGTCCCGCCCCGGTCGGGGGGCGGTCCGGGCTAGCGTCGCATCATGGCAAGTCCGGGGCAGAACGGCATCGTCCGATGGTGGAGCCAGGACAGCCCGGCCGGTGAGCTGTTCGTGGCCGCGACCGCGTTGGGGGTGTGCCTGGTCGAGTGGGGACAGCCAGAGCGGGGTGTCGATCCCGTCGAACGGCTGGCAGGTCTGGGTCGGCCGGTGAGGGAGCGGGTCGCAGAGCTGGCCGACCGGTGGGATGCCTACGCTGCCGGCGACCGGAGTGCCCTGTTCGACCTGCCCGTCGACCTCACCCTGGCCGGTACCGCGTTCCGCAAGGAGGTGCTGGCCGAGCTGAAGCGCCTTCCCCCCGGCGAGACGGTGACCTACGGCGAGCTGGCGTCCCGGGTGGGGCGGCCCGGCGGGGCCCAGGCGGTCGGGGGCGCGGTGGGCGCAAACCCGGTTCCGGTGGTCGTGCCCTGCCACCGGGTGATGGCCGCCGATGGTTCCCTGGGCGGATTCTCGGGGGGACTGGCCACCAAGCGGGCTCTGCTGTCCCACGAGGGCCTGTTCGTTCCCGAAGGGGGATGGGTGGCCTCACACCGCGACGATTGAGTTGGCGGCGGCAGAACCGAACCCGTCGGCGGTCGGGTTCAGATGAGGGCGGCGGCAGAACCACTCGCCTCTGCGGTCGGGGTCAGCGGCTCTCGGCGTCGAGGCGGTTCCTCAGTACCTCGACCCCGGGTCCCTCGAGTTCGTCGAGGGCCGGTCTACGGCCCCATATGGCCATCATCAGTGACTCGGCCGGACCCTTCAGCAGGTCACCCTCGGGGGGACCGCCGGTCCAGTCCAGGTCGGTGGCCTCGAAGCGCAGATTGTCGAAGCGGCCCTTGGGGAACACGGAGCGCTTGCGGGGCTCGATCGACTTGGTGAGGATCAGGCGCAGTCCTTCAGGGGGAAGCTCTCTCTGGATACCCAGGGGACGGCGGATGTCCTGCCCGTGGACCAATAGATCGGTATAGGGGGACTCGGGGCCCGAACCCGGGGGAGTCCAGTGGTTGTCGGCGATCGCCCTCAGGTCGGTGACTATCTGCTCGGGAGGTCGGGTGGCCATCTGGTGGGCCAGCTTGTCCACCGTGGCGTCGAAGTCCCCCCGGTTGCGGGCGAACATGAGCATGAACTTGAAGGTGCCCACGTTGGGCCCGGTGAGCAGATGTCCGGCCACCTCACGAACGGTCCAGCCCTGGCAGAGGCTCGGTGTCCGCCACTGTTCGTCGTCGAGTGATTCGAGGAGGTCGGCCAGCCCCAACCGTTCGTCGTGTATCCAGTTCCAGATGTCGGCCGGTGTTTCCATGGAGCCGACAGTAGACCTTGCCCGTCGAGTGGGCAGGGGAAACGGGTTGCATCGCAGGGTGGTGCGCGCTTTGGGCACCCCCTGACTCGCGGTGATCCGTACCCTCGGAGGTTCGTGGCTCCCGGCGATGGCCGACCGGCTGGGAGCAGCCCGGGGGTACGACCTATCTTGGGTGTGTACGACAACCCGTGGGGGTGAGGGCGATGATCAGCCAGGAGCAGAACGACCGGCTGACGCGAGTGGAGCGAGGGGCACCGGCCGGCGAGGTGCTGCGGCTGTACTGGCAGCCGGCGGCTCTCGTCGACGAACTCGCCGGCGACCGGCCGGTGAGCAAGGTCCGCCTCTTCGGCGAGGACCTGGTGCTGTTCCGTGACAACCAGGGCCGCTACGGACTGATCGACCAGTACTGCCCCCACCGGGGTGCGGATCTGGGGTTCGGTCGCTGTGAGGACGGGGGCCTGCGCTGCACCTTCCACGGTTGGTTGATGGACGCCGAGGGTCGCTGTCTGGACCAACCGGCCGAACCGGTGGGCAGCCGGTTCAAGGACAAGATCAGGGTCAACGCCTATCCCTGTGTGGAGAAGAACGGTGTGATCTTCACCTACATGGGACCGGGCGACCCGCCTCCGTTCCCGGATCTGGACTGCTTCGTCGCTCCCGAGGACCACACCTTCGCCTTCAAGGGGTTGTGGGAGTGCAACTGGCTTCAGGCCCACGAGGTGGGAATCGACCCCGCCCACGCCTCGTTCCTGCATCGCTTCTTCGAGGACGAGGATCCCTCTGAGCAGTACGGAAAGCAGTTCCGCGACGAGGCCGCCGACTCGGGAATCCCCATAACCCGGGTGCTCCGGGAGTTCCACCGGCCCAAGATCAACGTCGAGCCGACCGAATACGGAATGAGGCTGGTGACCCTGAGGCAGATCACCGACGCCGACATGCACGTGAGGGTCACGAACCTCGTGTTTCCCAACGCCATCACCATCCCCATGAGCCGGGAGATGATCATCACCCAGTGGCACGTTCCCATCGACGACCACAACACCTACTGGTACTCGATGTTCACCAGCTTCGGTGACGTCGTCGACAAGGACACGATGAGAGCCCAGCGCCTCGAGAACCACACCCTGCCCGACTACCGGCCGGTCGTCGGCCGGCACAACGACTACGGATTCGATCCCGCCGAGCAGGCCAAGCTGACCTACACCGGGATGGGCATGGACATCAACGTGCACGACCAGTGGGCGGTCGAGTCCCCCGGGGCCATCCAGGACCGGACCAAGGAGAACCTCTGCCGCTCCGACGTGGCGATCATCGCCTTCCGCCGGATGCTCCGACGGGCCCTCGACGAGGTGGAGGCCGGCAGCGAGCGACCCGATCTGCCGATGCTGGTGTCCCCCGAGCAGGCCCATCGGATTCGTGGTCCGGTGGCGGTGGACGCCATCGGCCCCGCCGACGACTGGGAGGGGTGTTGGAAGGAGCGTGACGCCGCTCGCCGCCGGGCCTCGAGCTGGGCCACCAGCCCCTGGGGCGAGGAAGGGTGAACCCAGCACAACCGGATCCGGTGGCGGCGAGTGTGGGGCGGGACGGCTTCGTCGCCCGCCACGGGCTCTGGACCGCCGAACAGGATGACCAGGGTCGGGAGATCGTGGCTCGGGCCCGAGCCGAGGGTCTGGACGTGGTGCGGTTCGCGTGGGCCGACGTACACGGTGTCCTCCGCGGCAAGTCCATGATGATCGACGGGTTCGAACAGGCCCTTCACAACGGCTGCGCCCTGACCACCACCCTGCTGGCCAAGGACACCTCCCACCGCACCGCCTTTCCTGTGTGGCAGGAGGGGGGAGGCTTCGATCTGTCCCAGATGGAGGGCGCCGGCGACATGCTCATGGTGGCCGACCCCGCCACCTTCCGGATTCTGCCCTGGGCGCCTGGTACCGGCTGGGTCCTGTGCGACGTGTACTTCCCCGACGGCACACCGGTGGAGTTCTCCACCCGCCGCATCCTGGCCTCGGTCCTGGATCGCCTCTCGGCCGCGGGCTACGACTATCTCTCGGGCCTGGAGGTGGAGTTCCACATCCTGAGTCTGGACGACCCGAAGCTCGCCGCCGAGCACGCCACCCAGCCCGCCACCGCCCCCGAGGTGGGGATCATCCACCACGGTTTCCAGTACCTCACCGAGACCCGCCTGGACGAGATCGACCCCCTGATGGAGATCCTGCGCCGTCAGATCACCGCCCTGGGTCTGCCGCTGCGATCCTTCGAGTTGGAGTTCGGCCCCTCCCAGGTGGAGCTGACGTTCCATCCTCGGGTGGGTCTGGGTACCGCCGACGACATGGTCCTGCTGCGGGCCGCGGTCCGCCAGATCTGTCGCCGTCACGGGTATCACGCCAGCTTCATGTGCCGGCCCAATCTTCCGAACATGTTCTCCAGTGGTTGGCACCTGCACCAGTCTCTGGACGAGCATCGAAGCTCGACCAATGCGTTCATGCCCGCGGGAGAGGGCGAGGTACTGTCCGCCACGGGAAGGCAGTTCGTGGCCGGCATCCTCGAGCACGCCGCCGCGTCGTGTGTGTTCACCACCCCGACGATCAACGGCTACAAGCGCTACCGCCCCTTCACCCTCGCCCCGGATCGTGTCGCCTGGGGCGTGGACAACAAGGGCACCATGCTCCGGGCCATCGGCGGTCCCGACGACCGTGGCACCCGCATCGAGAACCGGGTGGGCGAGCCGGCCGCCAACCCCTACCTCTACATCGCATCCCAGATCGTCACCGGCCTCGAGGGCATCGACAAGGGGCTCGAGGCGCCACCTCCCACGTCCGATCCCTACGGCGGCAGTGGCGATCGTCTGCCGGGGAGTCTGATGGACGCGCTCACCGCCCTGGACGGCGACGCTCTCTACCGCCAGGCGTTCGGCGACCGGTTCATCGACTACCTGCTCACGATCAAGAGGTCCGAGATCGCCCGCTTCCTGTCCGAGGTGACCGACTGGGAGCAGCGTGAGTACTTCTCGATGTTCTGAGCCCGGCTCGGAGGTGTCGACCTCACGTCCGTGGACCTGGGAGGAGCTGCACCGCACCCGCACCGTCCACGAGGACGACCAGGTTCTGGTCCTGGACAAGCCCGAGGGAATCAGCGTCACCGGCGAGCGACACGGCACCGACGTGGTGAGGCTGGCCGCGGCCGAGGGAACGAAGCTGCGGCCCGTGCACCGTATCGACAAGGTGACGTCGGGGCTGGTGGTCCTGGCCCTGACCCCCGCCGCCCACAGCGATCTCACCCGCCAGTTCACCCTCCGTCAGGTCCGCAAGGGGTACCTGGCGGTACTGGTGGGTGCCGAACTGCCCGATCGGGGTGAGATCGACCTGCCGCTGGTGACGGCCTCCTCGGGACGGGTGAGGATCGCCGCCCGGCGGGACTCCATCACCTGGGACGTCGACACCCGACGGTTCGCCGTACCCGCCGAGGCCGTCGACCGCGGTCGCCGGGTGTTCGACTCCCTGACCACCTTCGAGGTGCAGGACCGCGACCCGAAGGGCGACCTGGCCCTGGTGGCCCTCGGACCCCGGACCGGCCGCCGGCACCAGATCAGGGTCCACACGGCGTGGATCGGACACCCGGTGGCGGGCGATCCGCAGTTCCGCACCACCAGCCGGACCGAGAAGTTCGCCCGGACGATGCTCCACGCCCATCGGCTGAGTATCAACCTGCCGTGGATCGGAGACCAGCCCGTCTCCTTCGAAGCTCCGGTCCCCGCCGGCTTCGAACTTCGCTCCGATTCCTGATCCCGGTTGGCGGCCCGGCTTCAGCAGGCCGGGATTCCCCGGCGGGGCCCGATCGAGCCGTGGACACGGGGAAGCTCACCCCTTGGTAGCGTTCAGGACATGGGTGGGAATCCGACACGGGCCGATTCAGGCATGGGTGGGATTCCGAAACGGTCCGGTCCAAGAACGGGTGGGAGTGCAGCATGGTCCGCTTGAGGTGTCCCCGCTGTGGGGCTGAGGACCAACCGGCCGACCCCGCCGGGCTGCTGGGTGGTCCCGACGCCAACGGTGAACTGGCCTGCACCGCCTGCGGGCAGACCTACCCGGTGGTGGACGGAATCCCCATGATCTACGTGGATGATCACCGGTGGAGGTCCAAGCAACGCGAGTGCGAGGGATGGGAAGCGCTCAACCGGGAGCTGGGACAGATCCACTACGAGGGGATCGGCGCCCCGCCGGTGGACTTCGACATCCCCTACATCGATGACGAACACTGGGCCGGCATCGCGGAGAACTTCGACCGGATCATCGAAGGGCTCGATTTCGAGGGGAAGAGTGTCCTCGATGTCGGCGCCGGACGACCCTGGGCCGCCAAGAACTTCGCCCTGCGGGGCGCCCATGCGGTGGCCATCGACGTGGTCGCCCACCCCGTGGTCGGTCTGGGCCGGGGCTGGGAGATGATGAAGGAGGCGGGGATCGACTTCGAGCTGTTCGTCGGCGATTCGGAGAACATGCCCTATGCCTCGAACGAGTTCGACTACGTCTTCATCTCCGCCGCCATGCACCACACCAACTTCATGAGAGCTCTCGCCCGTGAGATGGCCCGGGTGCTCAAGCCCGGCGGCATGCTCCTGGCCATCAACGAACCGTTCCGGTCGGCATCGGAGGACGAGGCCGACCTTCTCCTGCAGTCGGCGCTACCGGAGCTTCGGCACGGGATCACCGAACGCCGTCCGAGTGCGGCGGAGTACTTCCGTGCCGTTGCCGCGGCCGGCCTGGAGATCACCGAGGCCAGGCTCGGTGTGGATCTGGATGACCCGCAGCGGATCTGGGACAACCTGACCCAACCCGGGCTCATACCTCCCCGCCAGGAGTGGATCGACGCCGCGGCACCGCGAAGGTTCGCCCGGGCCTTCCACACCCGATTCCGGAACCTTGCGGCCGAGATCGAACTCAGGCGCTCCCTACCCCGGGGCACGGCGGGGATCCGCTCCAGCCATGCCCAGATGATGGCGGTTCTCTACTCGCGTTCCGAGCTGAACATCCGGGCGGTGAAACCCCTGCGTTGACGGGTCGACCGGTCCACGGCCTACGGTGTTCGCCATGGAGCCGGAGGTGTCAACGGTCGCCGACGACGAGGTCGTCATCCACGTCGGGGAGGAGGTGCGGCGCTACCGCGATCTGGAACCCGACAGGGCCTACCGGTTCGACGGGGTGGAAGCCCGGACCCTGCCCCGACCCGGGGGAGAGCTTCTGGCGACCATCGCCACCGTCAACGACCTGCACTTCGGCGAGGTGGAGTGCGGCCACTCGTCGCTGGACATGGGGCCGATCCTGTCGATGCCCCCCGGCAGCCCACCCCATCCCGAGGTCATGAACCGGGCGGCGGCGGAGGAGATCGCCGCCCTCGGTCCCGATGTCCTCATCGCCCGCGGCGACCTCACCGACGGTGGACGCCCCGAGCAGTTCGAGGCCTTCGAGGCCGTGTACGGCGCCCTTTTCGCCGATTCCATGTACATGGTCCGGGGCAACCACGAGGGGTACGGCAACCCGGACCTGATGGCCCACCCGGTGCAGCACATAGTGGTCCCCGGCGTCGACGTCGTGCTGATGGACACCGCCGTGGCCGGAGAGACCCGGGGTCACCTGGACGCCGACCAGATCGGCCGGATGGAGGACATCGTGTCCGAGGCGGAGGCGCCGGTGATCGTGATGGGTCACCATCCGCCCCGCACCGACGACGAGGTGGTGCCCGGCCTCGACGAGGAGTCGACCGTGGCCCTGGCCGAGGCCATCGGACGCCACCGGGGGATAGTCGCCTACAGCTGCGGGCACTCCCATCGCAACAAGGTGACCTACCGCCCCGAGAGCGGTGGCGTGCCCTACGTTCAGGTGGCCTCGGTGAAGGACTTCCCCGGGAGCTGGGCGGAGATCAGGGTGTTCGAGGGCGGCCTGCTGCACATCCACCGTCGAATCAGCAGCCCCGACGCCCTGGCCTGGACCAACCGCACCCGCCAGCTGTTCGGAGGTCTCTACCCCCGTTACTCGATGGGGCGCCTGTCCGACCGTTGCCTGGCCCTGGGTAACCGGTAGGGCGGCCGCTCCGGGGTGACCCACCCCGGCGATACCCTCGCGTCGATGCCGCCGGAAGCCGCTTTCCCCGAGGGGATGGAACTGACCTTCGTGGCCTCCGACCCATCCCGCGGTTCGTGGTTCTGCCTGTGGAATCCCGAGGATCCCGGCGGTCTGTTGGGGGCCGAGGCCGAGCATCCCGGTCCGGGGTGCCCGGAGTCCGAGGTCGAGGGCAGGGAGCGGGCCGAGGTCGAGCTGGTGCTGCGTCGCAGGCGCGGCACCCATCTGGTGACGGTCTCGGGGTCGAAGCTGGGCATGGCCGACGCCATCGACGATCTGGCCTCGCTCTCGGCAGCGGTTCCGGTGTCGAACTCGGTGAGGGCCTGGGCGGCGGTGGTGCGCTCGGGCCTGGGCCTGGTGGCCCGCGGTCGACTGCTGCCCACCGTGAGCCCCGAGGGCTGGGACGCCTGGCGGGTGGATCCCCTCGACATCGAGGATCGCAATCATCTGACGGCCCTGGCCCGGGCTCTGCCCGCCGCCGCCCACTGCACTCCGGTGGCCAAGGGCCGCATCACCGAGGCCGAGGTGGCGGTCAAGGCCTGCTACGACGCCGTCGCCGACGCCCTGGTGCGTTCCCCCGCCGCCGAACTGGTGTCGGCCAGCCCGGTGTTCTCCGCCCCCGGGCCCATGAGGGTCAGGCACCTCAAGCCGTGGGCGTCAGATGTGGCCGCCCCCTACTGCGCCGGGGCCGCCCTGGTGCTCCAGGTGCACCCCCCCGGCACCCCCGAGCCGGTTCTGCTGCCCAACGAGGTGCACGTTCCCGATCCCGACCTCGAGTCCGTCGACCGGGACGAACAACCCGAGGAGGCGACGACCTCCGAGCAGTGGCAGGTCGTCTTCCAGCTCCAGAGCCGGGAGGACCCTTCCCTGCTGATCACGGCGGAGAACCTGTGGACGACCCACGAGGAGGTCCTGGCCCGTCTGGGCGAGCAGGCCGAGATCGAACTCCTGGGGGGTCTGCGCCGGGCGGCGGGGATCTGCCCTCCCTTGGGCCGGGCCCTGGAGGACCCCGCCCCCACCGGCCTGGTGCTCGGGGACGCCGACCTCGACCAGCTCCTCGACAGCCTCGACGACCTGGCCGAGGCCGGTATCGACGTGCGCTGGCCCGCCGACCTGGTGTCCCCCCGGATCTCCCGGCGGCTGATCGTCTCCGCCGCCGCACCCGACGACGGTCTCCCCAGCGTCACCGGGCTCAACGACCTGCTGGAGGTCGAC
>DRKF01000089.1 GCA_011051915.1 Acidimicrobiales bacterium
TGAACTGAATATGGCTCTCCTCCTGCCAGGAGTAGCGTCCCCGGGCCGCGAAACGGCTGGCGAGGCCCTTCTGGACTCTCGTCGTGGCGTCCTGGTCCTGGGCCACGAAGACCTGCACCCCCGCATCGGACTGGGCGAGGAGATGCTCGAACATGGGGTGCTCGGGGGCCTCGCGGTGAACCATGTAGCCGATCTCGACATCGATGGTGGAGGCGGTCTTGGGCTTCACGAGGAAGTAGAAGGCCTGGTCGGGGGCGAAACCGAAACACAGCGTCGGTGGGGTGAGGGCGAAAATGGCGTGCATCCGGTCGGCCTCACTCAGGTTGGGGAAGGGAGGCAGGATGGCCTTGTGGGTGGCGTTGAAACCGCCGTCGATGTGGGTGAAGCCGTTGGTCCGGAAGATCACGTTGGACGTGTCCTCCCACGGCACGGGGAACTCCGCCATCTCCGAGGGGCAGAAGTCCTGGATGATCTGGTGGAGCTTGTTGGCGTGGTAGCCGTCGTTGAAGTTCTCGAACATGACCTTCCAGTTCCAGGGCATGTCCTCGAGCACGAATGGTTCGGTGGCCAGGACGGTGTCCCCCAACTCCCAGTTGGCGATGAGAGGTTCGATTCTGGCCATGGTCGGCCCCAGGGGGGCGGCATCGGGGTCGAAGTTCACGAAGATGAAACCCTGCCAGGTCTCCACCGCCACGTTCGGCAGGCCCCATTCGGACTTGTCGAAGTCGGAGGTGCGTTCCATCGCCGGAGCCCCCAGGAGGCGACCGTCGTCTCCGTAGATCCAGTGGTGGTACGGGCACTTGAACGTGTTGCAGTTGCCCGATCCCTCGGCCACGGTCATGGCCCGGTGCTGACAGACCGAGGAGAAGGCGGCGATCTCCCCGTCCTTGCGGCGCCGGATTATCAGGGGCTCGTCCACCAGATCGATGGTGAAGTAGTCGCCCGGCTCCGGAATTCGGGACTCCCGTCCCACACACAGCCAGTCGTGGGAGAAGATGGCCTCCTTCTCGAAGGCCAGGAACTCCTCCGAGGTGTAGAACTCCGGGGGCAGGGTGACGGCGGTGGCGTAGTCGGTGGTGGACAGCTCCAGGCTGTCGAGGGTCTCGGGAGACAAGGGTTTCATGTCCGGGCTCCGGGTGTAGATGACTGGTTCGGGTCGGGGTTCTCGGTGAGCAGGAACTTCCGGATCTTCCCCACCGAGGTACGGGGCAGCTCCGGGAGGAGGTGGAAGCGTCGGGGACGCTTGGCGGGGGCGAGTCGTTCGGCGCACCAGGCGGCGAGGGACTCCTCGCCGGGATGGTGATCGGGCAGGGGGACCACGAAGGCCACCGGAACCTCGTCGCGGATCTCGTCGGGTGCCCCCACGACCGCCGCCTCGAGCACGTCGGGATGCTCGGCGAGGGTGGCCTCGACCTCCACCACGGAGACGTTCTCCCCCGCCACCTTGAGCACGTCCCCGCTGCGTCCGGCGAAGTGGAAATGTCCCCCCGAGTCCATCCAGGCCCGGTCGCCGGTGAGAAACCAGCCGTCGGAGAACGATGCGGCCGTCGTGTCGGGGTCGTCGAGGTAGCCGTCGAAGAGTTCGAACCCGGGGCGCCCCCCGACGACGATCTGACCGGTCACGTCGGGGGGCGCCGGAAGACCGGCGGAGTCATGGATCTCCACACGGCATCCGAGAGTGGGGTGGCCCATCGTGTCGGGCCGGGGGTCGATGTCGCGGCTGGTCAGCACGGCCGGAACGGTCTCGGTCATGCCGTACAGCTGACGGGGCCGGCATCCCAGCAGCAGGGAGAGTTCCTCGTACTGATCGGAGGTGATGTTCTGGGCGTACCAGCAGTGGATGAGGGCGAGATCGTCCCTCATGTGGGCGCCTCGGGCCAGGATCATCCTCATGGGGGCGGCGAACAGGCTGGCGTGGGTGGCCTGATGGCGAGCGGCCTGGGCCAGGAAACCCGAGGCGGAGAACGAGGCCATGAGGGCCACCGACGCCCCGGCCGAGATGGCCGAGGCGAAGGAGTAGTACTGGGCGTTGGCGTGGAAGAGCGGTAGTACGACGAGCTGGCGGTGGAAGCGGTTGAGGGCCGCAGCCGAGGCCATGACGTCGCCGGCGAAGGCGTAGTTGGCCTGGGTCAGCACGACACCCTTGGGGGCACTCGTGGTTCCCGAGGTGAACATGACGGCGGCCCGGTCCCGGGGCCGGGGACGGTGGGGAACCTCGGCGGTGACCACGGGCCCGGCCAGCACCTCCAGGGTGGTGTCGTTCTCGGCGACCGCCACGGCCCGGACCGGGGTTCCCTCCGCGGCCCTGCTGTAGGCGTCGGCCCGATCCGTGGCGCAGACCCCCACGACGGGAGAGGTGCGGGCCATGTGGACCCGCAGTTCGGTGGCCGTCGACATGGGGTCGGAGGGCACCATCCACGCCCCGAGCCGGACGGTGGCCAGCCACACCGCCACGAACGCGGGTGAGTTGCGAAGCACCACGTGGACGGCGTCGCCGGGGCCGACTCCCATTCGTGACAGCCCGGACGCGGTGCGAGCCACCAGGGCGTCGAATCCCTCATAGGTCCATGATGTGACCTGGCCGTCGGAATCCTCCCAGATGAGAAACGGGCGATGTCCGACGGCCTGCACCGCCTGCAGCCACCGATCGGAGAAGGTCGGGGCGAAGCCGTTCACGGTCCGCTGTCCCCGGTGCCGTATCCCCCTCCGCCGGGGAGTTCCAGGGTGACCACATCGCCGGGCTGCAGCTCGATACGGGCCTGGGTGCGCACGGGTTCGCCGTTCACGAGGAACCGGCCGGCCCGGCCGGGCTCGCCGCCGAACAGTCCCCGGGGTGGAACCCGGAGTCGACTCGTCACGGCGTTCAACTGCCAGGGCCGGTCGGTGTCCACGGTGAACTCGATCACCTGTCCCTTCCCCCCGTTCTGGGCGCCGCGTCCGCCGGAATCGCCGATGAGGGCCTTGCGCAGGAAACGGATGGGAGCCGAGGACTCCACGACCTCGAGGGGAACGGCGGATACCCCGGTCGGGTAGGAGGTGGCGGACAGACCGGGCTTGGTACTGCGGGCCCCCACCCCGCCGGCGTAGGTGAACATGGCGGTGATGAAGGGTCGACCGTCGGGGTACGTACCGCTGACCTGCATGGTCCACACCGCCCCGGCTCCCTCGGCCATCACGTCGTCGGGGACGATCTGGGCCAGTGCCCCCAGGATCGGCATCGGGAGGAACATGCCCACGACGTGGCGGGCGGTGCACGGGGCGGGGTCAACGGCGTTGACGATCGTGCGTTCGGGGGCCTCGACCCGGATTGGTGCCAGGCTCCCGGCGTTGTTCGGAATGTCGGGGTTCAGGACGCTGCGAATGGTGAACGTGGTGTAGGCGTGGGTGTAGTTCTTGACCACGTTGATGCCGAAGGGGCTGGGTCCCGACGAGCCCGTGTAGTCGACGAGGATCTCCCCCGCCTCGGGATCGACGGTGACGGCCACCTTGATCTCGATCTCCGATCCGTCGGCCAGGTCGAGAATCGACTCGGCCCGGTAGGTACCGGCGGGTAGCCGGCGGATGGAGTCGCGCGTGGCCCTCTCCGAGCGGTCGATGATCTCGTCGGCGAGGGCGTCGATGTCGTCGAGACCGTGGTTGTCGCACAGGGCCTGTAGGCGGGTCGCCCCCACCTCGCCCGAGGCGATCTGGGCGTGAAGGTCCCCGGCCATGTGCTCGGGCTGGCGGACATTGGAGAGGATGAAGTTCCAGACGTCGTGGTTGCGCTCCCCGCCCACCATCAGGCGGCTGATGGGAATCCAGATGCCCTCCTCGTACACGTCGCGGGCCCCGGCCCCGATGCCGTAGCCGCCCACGTCGGTGTGATGGATCGTGGAGCCGAACAGGGCGATCAGCCGCCCGGCACGGAAGGCGGGCACCATGACTGTGACGTCGAGGAGCTGTCCGGCGGTCTTGTAGGGGTCGTTGGTGATGAGCACGTCGCCGGGCTGCAGCAGCTCGGGGGGATACTCCTCGAGGATCCACCGGGCGGCCATGGCCAGGGAGTTGATGTGGCCAGGGGTGCCGGTCACGGCCTGGGCCACCATGCGACCGCGACGGTCGAACACCGCGTTGGCGAGATCCCCGGCCTCGCGCACGATGGGGCTGAAGGCGGCTCTCTGCAGGGCCTTGGCCTGCTCGTTGACGGTGGAGATCAGGCTGCCCCACATGACCTCGAGTTCGATGGGGTCGATACCGGTCGTACCCGGGGTGGCGCTAGGGGTGTCGATGACGCTCATCGGGTGCCTCCGGTGGCGAGGGGACTGTCGGCGATGATCGTGCCGTCGGGCAGCACCCGGGCCTTCCAGCCGGGCCGCAGCACGATCGTGGTCTCCCTCTCCTCCACGATCGCCGGGCCGTCGATCCGTTGCCCCGAGACGAGGTCGCCACGCCGGTGGACCGCCACGGTCGGTTCGGAGCCATCACCCCTCGCGAAGCGGGCGGTCCGGGTCCGGGACTCCCCTCCGGTGGAGGGACCCGGTGAGGGCAGGGTCGGCACCTCGAAGACGGGCGGCGGGGCGTAGGCGGCGAGTCGCCAGGTGACGACCTCGACTCCGACGTCGGGAATCCTCAGGCCGTAGATCTGCTCGTACTCGCGGTGGAACGCCTCCGCCGTGGCCTCGGGGTCGGTGGGCCATTGGTCGCCCTCACCCACCCACACGGTCACCTCGTTGCCCTGGCCGACGTAGCGGGCGTCGAGGCCGTAGCGGAATCTCACCGATGTGGGATCCACACCGGCCTCGGCCAGGACCCGGGATCCCTCGCTTCTCATCTCGCCCAGCAGCATGTCGCGACGCTGGACCACGGTGTCGTCCAGAACGTGGACCATGGATCGGGCCAGGTCTATCCGCACCGGCGACACCAGGGTTCCGAAGGCCGACAGGACGCTGGCATTCACCGGGAACACGACTCGGGGGGATTCGAGCAGTTCGGCCACGCCGCAGGCGTGAACCGGTCCTGCGCCGCCGAAGGCGATGAGGGAGACACCGTGCAGGTCGATTCCCCGCTCGATGGCGTGCATTCGGGCCGAGGCGGCCATGTTCTGGTTGACGACGTCGTGGATACCCATTGCGACGTCGGCCGGCGTGGCCCCCAGGGGTTCGCCGACCCGGGCCAGGGCGTCGGTACAGGCGTCCATGTCCAGGGCCATGTCGCCGCCGAGGAACCACTCGGCGTCGAGGTAGCCGTTGTGGAGATCGGCGTCGGTGACCGCGGGAGAGGTGCCGCCCCGCCCGTAGGCGGCGGGCCCGGGATCGGCGCCGGCCGACTCGGGTCCAACCTTGAGCAGCCCCAGACCGTCGACGTGGGCCAGGCTGCCGCCTCCGGCTCCGATCTCGACGAGGTCCACGGAGGGAACCGAGCAGGGAAACCCGGACCCCTTCTTGAACCGGTAGACGCGGGCCACCTCGAACTGATTGGTGAGGGAGGGGCGTCCGTCCTCGATCAGGCAGGACTTGGCGGTGGTGCCGCCCATGTCGAAGCACAGGAGGCGTTCCTCGCCGAGCCGTTCGGCGTGCCAGGCCCCCGCCAGGGCCCCCGCCGCCGGCCCCGACTCGACCAGACGGATCGGGATGCGGGCGGCCTCGGTGGCGGAGACCACCCCCCCGTTGGAGAGCATCATCAGGACCGAGACACCGAATCCCTCGTCATCGAGCCACTGCTGGAGTTCACCCAGGTAGGGGCCCAGTACCGGCATCGTGGCGGCGTTGCAGGCCGTGGTGATCATGCGCGGGTACTCGCGGATCTGGGGGGCGACCTCCGACGAGATGCACACCGGCAGACCCAGCCGCTTGGTGACGGCCTCGGCGACCATGCGCTCGTTTTCGGGGTTGATGTAGGAGTTCAGCAGACAGACGGCCACCGCCTCGGCGCCGGTCTGGGAGATCCTCCCGGCCAGATCGTCGAGGGTGGCCTCGTCGGGTGCCCTCAGCACCTCTCCCCTGGCGTTGGTCCGTTCGTCCAGCTCGAAGGTGAGGGACCGATCGATGGGGGGATCGGGGAACTCGATCTGGAGGTCGTACATGTCGTAGCGGTGCTCGGTACGGATCAGCAGGGTGTCACCGAACCCGGTGGTGGTCACCAGAGCCGCCCGCCCCGTCTTGCCCTCGATGAGAGCGTTGGTGACCAGGGTCGTGGCGTGCACTATCGGGTTGGTGAGATCCCCCGCCGCCAGCCCGGTCTTGGTGAGTACCGAGCGGATCCCGCTGCGTACCGCCTCCAGCGGGGCGGCGGGGGTGGTCAGGGTCTTCTCCACGGTGACGGAACCGGTGTCGCCGTCCAGCAGGACCACGTCGGTGAACGTGCCGCCGATGTCGACAGCGAGTCGCCAGTCGCTCACTGTTCGCTCCTGTCGTCGTCGAGGGCCCGTCTGGTGGGTTGGAACGCGGCCAGTAGCGGGTCGCTCACTGTTCGCTCCTGTCGTCGTCGAAGGCCCGTCTGGGGGGTGAGAACACATCGATGATCCAGATCTCACCGAGGTCGGGGTCGGGGTGGAACGTGCTCCCGCCGTGGGGCACCCCGGGGGGCGCGAGGTAGAACGAACCGGGGCCCAGGATCTGGGTCTCGTCGTCGCCGATGGAGAACTCGAGGCTGCCCCGGGCGATGAAGCCGATCTGCTCGTGATCGTCGTGATGGTGGATGGGGCTCAGCCCGGCCTGGGGACGGATACGCCAGAACCACAGCGAGAGCTTCTCGCCGTTGACGATTCGCAGGCGGCGACCGGGGCCGAGTTCCTCGAACTCGTCCTCGTCGTAGAAGTAGACGTAGGGGTTGGTCCCCAGGGCGGTGAGTGGTGAATCCATGACGCCGTCGTTACTCCAGGTGTCCGAGCATGCGACCCTCGACGTCGCTGAGATGGCCGACCACGGCCTCGGAGACGGCCACAGGGTCCCCCTCGGCCATGGCCCGGGCGATGCGGCGATGGTCCTCCGACGCCCCGGCGACGATCAGATCCACCTCGGCCTGGTTGTGCTCGGCGTAGAGCAGCGACTCGAAGGCCTCCGAGCCGAACAGACTGTCGAGAACCTTGCCGTAGAGTTCGGAGAGCAGGGCGTTGCCGCAGGCCTGGGCGATGGCCCAGTGGAAGCGGCGGTCGAGGGCCCGGAACTCCGCTATGGCCATCGGGGGTTCGAACAACCCGGCCAGTTCGGTGATCTCGCTTCTCTGGGTGTCGGTGGCCCGACAGGCGGCCAGCTCGAACACCGAGATCTCGATGACCCTCCGGACCTCGAACAACTGCCGGACGGTTTCCTTGCGGATGTCCTCCCCGGAGATGTCGATACCGGGAAGTCGCTCGACGACGTGGGTGCGATTGCCCCTGCGCTCGACGAGACCCTCCGCCACCAGGCCCTGGATGGCCTCGCGGACCGACGTGCGGGCCACGGCGAACTCCTGGCACAGGGCCCTCTCCGAGGGGAGCTGGGAGCCGGGGCGGAAGTCACCACCCGTGATGCTGTCGGCCAGGCGGTCGTGGATCTCCTGGGCGATGGTCCTGCGGGTGATGGGTGCGAATCTGGGGATGTCGGTCACTGATTGGCCCCGAGGGTCCGGGCGCCGAATCTCTCGATCTCCGCAGCTATGTCGAGGGGTTCGATGACGGCCCGGGTGGCGGCGTCTCCCCAGCTCTCCACCGGTGACAGCCACATGACCTCGAACTCGATCCCGTCGGGATCCTTGGCGTAGAGACTCTTGTTGACCCCGTGGTCGCTGGCGCCCGCCAGGGCCCCGACCTCACGGAGTCGCTGTTCGGTCTCGAGCAGATCGGCCAGGGTGGGCACCTCCCAGGCCAGGTGGTAGAGCCCCACGGCGCCGGCTCCGGCGTCGGAGGACCGGGCCCCCTCCCCGATGGTGAAGAAGGCGATGTCGTGGTGATTGGGGGAGCCACCCGCCCTCATGAAGGCGTAGCGCCCGTCGGGGTCCATGGTGACATCGACGAACCCGAGCACGTCGCGATAGAAGGCCGCGTGGCGGTTGGCGTCGCGTACGTAGAGAACGGCGTGGTTCAGCCCGGTGATCCTCATCTGTCCCCCATTGCTCCCCGTCGGTCTGTTGGTCCGGTGGTCAGACCATAACCGGGTGCCGGGTGAGGGTCAAAGCTGCACCCACCCCTCGTCGGGGCCGAGATAGGGAGCCGAACCTTGGCATGATCTCGACATGACCGTCGACGGCGCCGAAGTCCCACCCGCTCAGTACCTACCGGCGGAGGCCGTGCTCGACGAGCTGGCTTCCCACGGCGCCCAACGTCTGCGGAGCCTGTCCGCCCTGCAGGTCCTGGTGCTCGGGACCATCGCCGGTGGGTTCATCACCGCCGGGGCCCTCTTCTCGTTGCTGCTGGCCTCGGGTACGACGAACCCCGGCGTGGAACGGCTGCTGGAGGGCTTCGGGTTCTCCGCCGGATTCTTCTTCGTGATCCTCTCGGGGGCGGCGCTGTTCACCGAGGCCAACGTGGTGCTGCCCGCCACCGTGGTCAGCGACCAACCCGGTACCTCGGCCCGGCTGGTGGCCCGTTTCTGGGCCCTGGCCTGGGTCGGCAACCTCCTGGGGGCCACCCTGGTGGGGTTCGCGGTGCACATGGCCCAGCACTACCCACCCGAGACCATCGACCTGCTCCACGACGTGGTCGGGCGAAAGCTCGCCTACCGGGGTGTCGGCGGGTCGGGTGCCTGGTTCCAGATCATCCTGTCGGGAGTGCTGGCGAACTGGCTGGTGGGTATGGCGGCGTTCTTCGCCACCATGGGCCGGACGATCATCGGGAAGTACATCCCCATCCTGCTGGCCGTCAGCGTGTTCGTGGCCGCCAACTTCCAGCACAGTCCCGCCAACATGGGCTACTTCTCCCTCGCCTGGTTCGACCAGGGAGGCCCGGGAATCGGTGACGCCTTCTGGTGGAGCATCATCCCCGCCGGTATCGGCAACATGATCGGGGGATCGATCCTGGTGGTACTGCCCTTCACGATCAGCCGGGCCCGCAAGGGCGGAGGGTCGCACCAGGCGACATGACCCGGAAGCGGCCACGGGGGCACCCCGAGTCGCCTCGCCCGCGTTCCCTTCGGGCGTGCGCCGCTCGGGTCCGGGCCGACGAATTAGGCTCACGGCGTGAGTGTTCCGGGGCCGACCCTCTACGACGAGCTGCAGGTGGATCCCGTCGCCGACGTGGCCACCATCCGAAGGGCCTACCGCAGCCTGGCCCAGAGGATCCACCCCGATCACTGTCCCACCGACACCGTGAGGGCCCAGGCCCGCATGAGCGCCATCAACGCCGCCTGGGCGGTGCTTTCCGATCCCTCACGTCGGGCCGAGTACGACCGTTCGATCGGAACCACCCTGGCGCCCGAACCCTCCAGGTCGGCGGACCGGCCGCCCCGTTGGGCCCCTCGCGGCGACCAGGCGACGGGGGTCAGACGGGAGGCCTGGTTCTCCGGGTTGCGGGTTCAGGTACTCAGGTTGTCGCGCGAGGCCCTCAGGTCGGCGGCCCTGGCCCTGTCGATACGGCGACACGGACGGCCCCGGGGGGTGTACGAGGCGCAGTTCGACACCGTGCTCGCCAATCAGCTCTCCGACACCCCCGAGCGGACCCGTGAGGCCCGTCTGGGCGGTTGCGCCCCCCTGGACCTGGCTCTGGGCACCGCCCTGGTCGGCCTGGCCCACCTGGCCGAGGACATCGAGAGGGAGGCGGCCCGCACCGGGGTGACGTTGCGTCACCTGGTGCTGGCCGAACTCCTGGACCGCACCTGGGACAACCTGGCCCACGGCATCACCCGCGAGGTGGAGGTGTCGCTGGGGGGGAACCCTCATCTGGTGAGGGTCCTGGGGGGCTGAGACCGGCCCCCCAGGGAGGGCTCAGGCGTCCTCGGCCACCGCCGCCTGGGCGGCGTTGAGCACGTCGAGAACCCGGGCGGCCTCCTCGGAGTCGAGAACCGACCAGGCCGGGGTCACCAGTTGGGTGGTGAGGGCCTCCGCCTCCTCCCAGTCGGCCCGCCGGTCGTCCACGTCGGGCAGATCCGCGGTCCAACCGAACAGCGACGCCACCTCGGGTCCGCCGTTGATGAGCACAGGCACCGGACCCAGTAGCCCCTTGGTGACGCAGGCCACGAGATGGGCACCGCCCCTCATCTCCCTGAGCACGTTCATGAGCTGGTAGGCGTGGGCCGGAGCGTCCGTCGCCCGGGGCTCGGCCCGCCATCCGGCGAACAGGGGCATGGCCCACACGTCGGCGGCGTCGACCACCTTGGTGGCGGCGGTGATGAACTCGTCCAGACCCGGGATCCCGGTCAGGAAGCGCCGCCCGAAGCGGGCCGCGGCCTCCGAGAACAAGGCTCCGGTCTCACGGGCGCCGAGGATCTCCACACCCGACTCCCAGATACCGCGGATGAGTGAGGGATTGAAGAACCCGAACGCCGAGGAGACCACGTCGGCGTCGACCTCGCCCAGAACCCCGCCCCGTCCCCGGCCGTAGAACACGTACAGGTTGGGGAATCCCTGCTCCGTGGCGTACTCCGCCGTCGTCGGATGGAGCATGAAGTGGCCTCCGACGTCTCCGATGATGGATGAGGCCTGGGCCAGGAATTCGTCGGATGTCATGTGGTGGGATTCCTTCCGGGGTGTCTGGATCCGTCGAGCATAGGGGTCACCGCTCACCCGCCGCTCAACCCGGCGCGCCACCGGAGGTCGGGCCGCGTGACGCCCGGGCCGTCAACCCGGTGAGGGGGCCAGGTCGGTGTAGGAGGTGAAGAAGTCCGGAGCCTCGATCCCGCCGGCGACGGCCACGACCACGAATTCACCCTCCCAGAACAGGGTGATGCTGGTGTCCTGATACTCCCATCCCCGGGTGGCGGCTCCGCCGGGAAGCACTATGTCGAAGATCTCCGTTCCGGTGGGAACGATCAGCGTCGCCGGATCGGCGCCGGTACCGGGGTCGGAGGCCACCACCGCCAGGAGGCCGATGGGGTCCTCCTCGTCGGTGGCGTCGGCCCGGTAGACCCAGGCCAGGGCGGCGGCGGGGTCGCCGGGTCCGGAGAGGATCCGGGCTGTGGCCTCCGTGAGGGCGATTCCGGCCTCGCCGGCGGCACGGATGAGCCGGGAGGCCTGTTCCTCGGCGGGGGCGCCTTCGGTGCCGGGCCCGGTCAGATCACTGGGCTCGATCCTGAATCCGGGCGGGGCCACCGCCACGAAGGGCCACAACCGCGGATCCAGGGCGGCCACGGAGGGATCCTCCGCCCCGGCCCCGCAGCCGTCGAGGACCCTGACCATGTCGGTGAGCCCTCCGGTCCGGTCAGGCCCTCCCAGCACCTCGGTGAGAAAGGCGCGGGGCCGCTCCCCCACCAGGGCGGCGGTGACACACTCCTCGAGTCCCGGTGACGTCTCGCCCACCCGGTTGTCGAGGATGGCCCGCTTCACCAGGGCGGTGACGTCCACGCACTCCTCCCACACGTCGACCAGGCTCTCGAGGCCGCTGTCGGAGAGACCCACGTAGGGATCGGCCGGAGTCGGGCTCTCCTCGGTCACCCCGAGCACGTTCAACTGGTCGACGCCGACGAGTTCCACCGTGCCCCGAGCCACGCAGGCGGCTTCCTGGGGATCCAGGGGCACCCCCTCGCCGGATGACAGGGAGGCGGTCATGGCCTCGACCAGGGCGTCGGCTTCGGCTCGGCCGGATCCTCCGGTGCTGCACGCGGCGGCCAGCAGGGCCGAGACCGTCAACAGGACCAGAGTCCGCCGGAGCGGGATCAAACCTCGGGCTCGCCGGCGGCGGTGTCCATGGCCGCCGCCGCCCCCTGGCTCAGGAGCAGGGCGTCGGAGGCGATGGTGATCAACCGGTAGCCCCCGACGCGATGGCGGGCCGCCAGCTCGGCCGAGGCGTGGATCCCCGCTATCACCCCGTGATGGGCGCAGCGTTCGGCCACCCGGTCGATGGCCGACTCGAACTCGCCCTCCTGGAACAACGCCGGAGGCAGCCCGAGGCTGATACTCAGGTCGGCGGGCCCGATGTACACGGCATCGACACCCGGGGTCTCGAGGATCTCGTCGAGATGATCGAGTGCCGTTCGGGTCTCCACCATCGGTATGACGATGGTTTCCCTGTTGGCCCGCGCCGGGTCCCGCGGCCCACGGGCCGGTCCGAAGCTACGCATACCGGCGGGGGCGTAGAGGGCGGCCCGGACCGCAGCGGCCGCCTCCGCCCCGGTCTCGACCATGGGGATGATGATTCCGGCGGCCCCGTTGTCGAGGGCGAATCCGATGTGGGAGGGATCGTTCCACGGCACCCTCACCAGGGTGGGAATCCCGACCCGGGTGGCGACCGCCATCATCGGCACCAGATCGGAACGGGCGATCAGTCCGTGCTGCATGTCGATGGTGAGGTAGTCGAAGCCGCCACGGGCCATCATCTCCACCGGGCGGACTCCGGGCATCTGGATCCAGCCGCCGTGGGCGCAGAGGCCCTCGGCCCAGTGTTCTCTGAGGTCTTTGGGCATCAGTGGAATCTCCATCGGGTGTGGTCGGACCCGGTGTCGCGGGTCCGGGGTCGGTCCGACCCGTGGCCCCGGTGGTTCCGGGGTCCTGGCCCAGCTTCGCGCGCCCGACGGCTGATCTGGTGCCGTCGTGGGCCCGGTGGTTCCGGGGACCTGACCCAGCTTGGCGCGCCCGACGGCTGATCTGGTGCCGTCGTGGGCCCGGGTGCCATAGCCTGTCCCGCCATGGCGCGATGCGGTGTGTACCCCGGTTCGTTCAATCCCCCGACGGTGGCCCACATCGAGGTGGCCCGAGCCGCGGTCACCTCGAGGGGGCTGGACCGGGTGGATCTGGCCGTGTCCAGGGTCGCCCTGGTCAAGGGGCCGGTGGCCATCCCCACCCTGGCCGAACGCATCTCGGTTCTGGAGGAGATAGCGGCCGGTGTCGACTGGTTGGGGGTGGCGGTCACCGATGCCCAGCTCCTGGTGGAGATGGCCGAGGGCTACGACATTCTGGTCATGGGGGCCGACAAGTGGCACCAGATCCAGGACCCGGTCTTCTACGGGGGCAGCGTCACCGAGCGGGACCGGGCCATGGCTCGTCTCCCGGAGCTGGCGGTCGCACCCCGGGCCGGATACCGGATTCCCGAGGGCATCGGACTCGATCTGGACGCCGAGCTGGGAGAGGTCTCCTCGACCGCCGTCCGGGACGGACGGCACGACTGGATGCATCCCGTGGCGGCCGAGTTCGACCGGCGGACCGGGGCCTGGACCGACCCGGCCCGCTACGCCAAGCTGGCCTCGGGTGGGGTCGGCTGATCTGCGGTGGACGATCTCCGGGCCGTTCTGGCCGAACTCGACTCGGTCTTCGACGAGCTGGTCGACATCAGCCGCCGTCTGGACGACCCGGGCCTGAGGGGTCCGGCTCGGGCGGCCCTGGAGCGGCGACGCCGGGAGCTGCACCGGAGATCGGCGAAACTGTCGGTGAGTCACCCCGCCCTGCGGGATCGTCGCCGGGCCCAGATCCGGTACCGGCTGGAGGCCCTGGAGAAGGTCCTGGGTGACCACATAGTCAAGAGCCGGATTCGCACGTTCGGCCACCGTTGGGCCGGGCGGCGCAGCGCCACGAACTTCTTCCGCCACGTGGAGGCCCTGAACCGCAAGATAGACGCCGGTACCGGGTTCGACGAGATGAAGGCGGAGTACGACCGACTCACCGAGGAGTTGCGCACCCTCGACCGGATGGACCAGGGTTCCCGTGACGGCCCGGAGCA
>DRKF01000090.1 GCA_011051915.1 Acidimicrobiales bacterium
GGGACCGTCCTGCGCACGGACGCGGGCGGTGAGGCCGTTGTTGTCGAGCTAAGCCGGCGCCAAGGCCACTTCACCGTCTTCAACCTCGAGGTCGCCGAAGCCCACTGCTACTTCGTCCGCGGTGATGGCTTCGACGGGCCCGCCGTGCTCGTCCACAACAAGCCGATCAACGACCCGCTGACCGCCTCAAAGGGGGTAAAGGCCGGCCCAGAGTTGGTTGCTACTGAGAAGGGCTCCGTCGTAGTCAAGGGCGAGAACTACAACCTCGTCGGGAACGGCACCGACGACTTCACTCAGATCCACTCGGTGCCCGACCACAACGGCGTCGGTGCTTCAAGCGGCATCGATTTCCACACCCATAAGCCGGAACTGACGACGAGCCCGAGTGGCGAGTTGTCGAAGGTGAAGAAGTCCACGACACCGACGACAGCAGCAGACCTGGACGACGCAGCGCAAGCGGTTCGAGACGGCGATCTGGTTCCAAAGTGAGGTGACCGATGAGTCAGATGGTGATGTGCCGGTGCCCACAGCGGGTGCCGGACGGCTTGAAGCTCACCGCAGTCGACGCCACGGCGTTCGACTTCGGGGTAGAGCGTGACGCTATCGCGGTGTTCGGCGGTCCGCTGGAGGACTGGTTCAGGGTTGAGCCGACCGATTGCCACTGGGACGATCTGCTCTCCGACGCAAGCGGGTTCGGCCCACCCATCGCGGGAACGAGGTTCGAGGCGTCGTTGTTGGCGTTGGCGGAGTCGTGTCAGGAGGTCGCCATCTGGTACCCCAACGACGAGAAGGGTGAGATCCCCGTTGTGGACGACCCCGTGGAATTCGCCGGAACAGTGACCGCAGAGGTCGGGCGAGGCAACATCGAGCCGAAACTCCGCTTCGTTCGCCGTCCGCAGACCCGGTAGGTCGCTCACCGCACCCCAGGTGACTACCCTCCCGAGCCCCCGCCTCGCGGCTGGGCCGGGCTCGGTCGTCGGCCCTTCAGGGTTGTATCCCTCCGAGAGACGAGCGAAGCGAGAAACGAGAACCCGGCCTGTACGCCGGGTGTGGGCGAGGTGGGGGGTTCGGGGGAAGGAGAGGGATCCATCCATATTCAAGGTCGAACCGTCCCTCCTCCTGACCCCTCGAACCCGTGAGGGTCGTGGTGTCAGAACTCAGCGTCAGAAATCCCGTCATCCGCTTCACCTACTTGCCCGAGGGCTACACCTCGTCGGTCATCGAGCACCGGGAGATGTCTTGGTCGGACTTCGATGACTTCCTGATGGTCGTCCACCTGGTCGCCGGCAAGGCTGTGGCCCCGTGCATCCTCCCCTGCACCTTGAAGGTGGCCAGGACGGGATCATCGAGGAGGACGAAGACCGGGAGACGGAGGGTCACCGACGCCGATCAGGCCCACCTCATCATCGGGGACATCGACCACGGCAAGGTCGACCTGCACGTCCTGGAAGCCGCCGTGACCGCCGACGGGGTCGCCGCCATCATCTTCCCGACCTGGAAGTCGGGCGGCCTCCACGGGCAGCGATGGCGGGTGGTCGTGTTCCTCGCCGAGCCCATCAAGGCCCGCGACTACAAGTGCACCAGGATCGGGTGGGCCCGGTCGGTGGAGCGGAGGCTGATGGCGATGGGGGAGCCGAGTCCGGAACGCGGTGTTTGGCACATGCGGACGAAGGAGGGCCTGTGGCTACAGCCCGAGCCGCTGCTGTACCTGGGGCTGACGAACGGCGACCTGTCCGACCCGCTAGGGTATGGCCCGCTGTACGCGCGCGGGAACAGCAACCGGTCTGTCGACGCGGACGGCAACGTCATCGAGAGCGGCTGGGACGCGTTCAACGTCGGCATGGGAATGCCCAGCACACCTGCGCGGGCTGCAACAACGCCAAGGGTACTCAAACCACCGAGGAATTCCTCGGGCAGTGAGGTGGACAGGATGGGCGGAGCCGCAGTGATTGAGTGTGCCGAACACGGCACTCGGGAGGAGACGTTCGTGTGCCAGCACATCGCGTTCAGCCTCACCACCCGAAAGCCGGTAGGGTTCTTCTGGGCTGATCAGACAGCGAAGGATCGGTCCGATGCTTGGTGCTTCGAGTGCAATGAGCGGGTGAAGCAAACCGGAGGCGAGTGGGTTGGGGAGGCTGGGCGGCAACTTGGTGTCAAGCTCATCTGTGCTGGCTGCTACGACGACGCGAAGGAGATGGCTCTGGGTAAGGGAGGAAGTGGCTAACGGCCCACCTCAACCTCCCGAGCCCCCGCCCCGCGGCTGGGTCGGGTCTCGGTCTGCTCCTCGGTCGTTGGCCAGGTTGGAGGACTGCCCATGAACGCCATCCACACCGTCGACAACGAGCTCCGGACCCCCGACAGGGTCAGGGCTCACGTCATGCAGATCATCATCTCCGGGGGCCTTGCCCTTGGCGATGACCTCCACCACCAGGGCAAGCCGTCCGAGATTCTCGAAGAGCTGCTCCTGGAGCTGCACGCCTCTAGCCGAGACCACCGCTCCTTCGAGTCCTGGTACCACCAGGACCTCCCCCTGGCCCTCGACGCCGTCCGCAGCGTTCTGAAGCCCA
>DRKF01000091.1 GCA_011051915.1 Acidimicrobiales bacterium
AACCCGAGCGCGACCAGAGCGAGGGTGGCGCTCAGATAGATGGAGGACGCGCGGTATGCCACGAGGATCTATCGGCCGGGCTCCCCTCGCTACTGAGGCCTGGGAACTCTTCTCACACGGGGGGGCGCAGACGGTCAGATCTCGGGTCGGCCGCTGTCGGGCAGGGATGGGGGACGGTTCGGTCGCTCGGTTTCTGCGTGCAGGACTCGGATCCCTGGGGGCCGTTCAGCCCCTCAGTATCTGTTTCCAGGACTCGGATCCCTGGCGGGCCGTTCAGCCCCTCAGTATCTGTTTCCAGGACTCGGATCCGTAGATGGCCACCACCAGGGCACAGGCGGCCTCCTCACCGGTACAGGTGGTCTCGGTGACCAGGGTTCTCAGGGGTCCGAAGCCTCCGCCGCGGGATTCGGTCATGGCCGACATGGTGGCTCCGAGATCGGCCCGGACCCTCTCGGCGGAGGAACCGGAATGCTCCACGAACAGTCCACGGCCGTTGTCGTCCTGCTGGACCCAGCCGATCCCGGCGGCGGCCGTCTCCCCGGCGACCGTGGCCCGGTGCTCGGCCATGACGACGTAGAGACGGTCACCCCAGTCCCCGGGGGTCCGTTCGGGCTCGGGAGAGGGGTCGACCCGGACCTCGGTACGGGCCGGAATCACCGAACTCAGCACGATCAGGTTGAAGTTGTGGATACCCGTCAGCTGAAGGGCCCGGTCGAAGGCGGCCAGGGCGGTGGGGCCGTGGCCGATCGCGGACCGGACGGTGATCAGGCGGGTGGTGACTGCTCCGGTGCCCGTCAGATCGATGACGGACTCGGGTATCGGCGCCCTCATGACCTGTCCACGGGTCGGCGGCGGAGTCCGTCGGGACACAGGGCGAAGAACCTCTGGGAATCCACCTCCTCGAAGGAATGATGGGTGTGGCGGTCGGCGACGGAGTGGATCATGTCGAGGAATCCGAGTTCCTCGTCGTTGTAGCGACAGCAGTCCATGATCGCGACACCGTGGACCGCTCCGGCCACGAGCGACATCTCCTTGACCAGTCCCACGAACCAGTGCCCGCGTTGATGATCGGGGTGGACCAGCAGGGTGGGTATGTAGAACAGGCGCCCGGTGGCGTGGTGTTCGGGGTAGCGGTCGATGAAGAACTCGGGGTTGATCCAGGGGATCAGCTTCAACTCCGATGTCATCATCGCCAGGGCCACCGGGGTGCCGTCGCCGGTGCGACCCACGAACTTCATCACCTGGTCCATGTCGAGCATGGACCGGAACTCCGAATCGTCGAGAGTCTGTTTGGTGGCGGTGAGGGTGCGCAGAGGCTCGAAGGCCCGGCGGTACATGAGGCTGAGGGCGTCGGCGGACTCGGCGTCGATCGTCCGCTCGATGTTAACTCCCACTGGGGCCCTTTCTGGTGTGATCCGACCACACAGGGTGAGTGGTCGGATTGGGGTCTGAGGGCTTGTGACCCGTGGGGCGGCAGTGACCCATGGGGCGCAAGTGACCATAGTGGCGCAGGGCCCGGGTGACAACAGCACCCAGTGAGAGATTCCTGGGCCGGTAGTGGCCTTGGATGCACGCTCAGTGGTGAATACCGGTTCAACCCATTGAGTGCGATTCTGCTGATCTCGGACCCCGCCGAGTCACCCCGGGCCATTTCACCACCACCCAGAGTGGCGCGTTTCGCCTGCCCTCGGGTGTTCGGGCCCATCTCGGCTCGGACGCGTGTGGGGTCCGGAGCGGTGGTCGGGATCGCCTCGGACCGGGTGGGGGTGGGGTCCGGAGCGGTGTTGGGGATCGCCTCGGACCGGGTGGTCAGGAGGCGAGGGCGGTGGTCGGGATCGCCCCGGACCGGGTGGTCAGGAGGTGAGGGCGGTGTTCGGGATCGCCTCGGACCGGGTGGTCAGGAGGTGAGGGCGGCGCTCAGAAGATGAGGGCGGCGATCCCGGCGTAGCTGCCGACGAAGGTCACCCCGAAGATCGCCGAGGAGACCGCGGCCACTCCGGCCAGGTTCTCCCTGCGACCGGCGTAGCGGATCAGCCAGGTCGTGGCTATGGCCCCCAGGACGAACGACGAGGCGACGAAACCCAGGACCTTGCCTCCGGCCATGAGCCGGCTGGCCCAGACACCCCGACGGCTGTGGCTCTGGTGGTCGAGCCAGTTGGCGAGCCTCGAGCTCTCGCCGTGGCTCCACTTCTCGTAGGCCTTGACCGCGGCCATGGCCAGCAGGAAGCTGCCGCTCCCGTACAGCACGGAGAAGATGAGGAAGGAGGGCCAGGCCCCCAGCCAGCCGGCGGTGGCGATGACCGGGGCGGCGAATATCAGGTCGTCCCAGATGTACACCAGGATCACGCCCAGGACACCGAGTACGGCGGCGACCAGGCCCGCCTTCTCCCGGGGGGTCGGCACCGGGGGGGAATCGGCGATCGGCTGTGGCTGGTGCTGCTCGGTCAAGGTCCCTCCGCTGGACGATGACCGACAGTACCGTCTCCGGACCAGATTTACAGTCGGGTCGAACGCCTCGGAGTCGGCTTCTCCGGGATACAGGGGGGTCTGGGCCCGGGGATGGGGGTTGGGGCCGACTGGCCCGGTTGGGGTTCCTGTGGGAGGGTCCGGGGCGTGGCCTCGTGCGAATCGTGTGGCAGCTATCTCACACCGACCAGCGTCGGACCCGACCGGCGCTGTCCCCGCTGCGGCTCGGAGGCGGTGATCACCGACGGGGATCCCGTCGGCTCCGACGCTGGTTCACGAACTCCCTGGCACTTCGTGGTGCTGGTGAGCCTGGTGGCCCTCTACCTCGGATGGCGACTGATTCAGGCGGTCGTGTGGCTGGCTCGAACCCTCGGCTGAGGTGGATTGGGCCTCGACCGGATCCCACCTCCGTGAGGCCCGAACGCCCCGTCGGGGAGGGGCCGAAACCTATTCGGGAAGACATTTCGGGCCAAACATGTGCCGAGGCTCACAAATGAATGTGAATCACTGTTCACCTAAGGTCCGTGGGGGCGCGGCCGAATGGTCATCCGATGAACCGCGCGTCCCCCACTGCACTCGTTCGCACTCTGATCCCGAGTTTCGTCGCGGTCGCCGCCGTTCTGCTGTTGGTTGTCGGCACGCTGGCGGTCGCCCCTAAGCCTGCCGGTGCCACTTCTTCCGATCCTCCCGTGGTTCGGGTCGTGGGTGGTCTCTCCGGTGACGTCGGAGACGGGGGACCGGCCATCACGGCCCCCCTGAACAACCCCTCCGCGGTCGCCTACGACGCTGCGGGAAACCTCTACATCGCGGACCGGGACTACGACCGGGTCCGTCGGGTGACACCTCAGGGGATCATCACCACCGTGGCCGGAACCGGTCTGCGGGGATACAGCGGGGACGGTGGTCCGGCCACCGAGGCCGAGCTCTACCAACCCTATGACGTCGAGGCGGGCCCCGACGGCTCCATCTACATCGCCGACTACGGCAACCACCGGGTTCGACGTGTCGGCCCCGACGGGATCATCACGACCGTGGCCGGTAACGGATCGACCGTGGCGAACGGCGACGGAATACCGGCCACCGACATGACCGTGTCGGGCCCCATAGGGCTGGCGCTCGACTCCGCGGGCCTGCTCCACATCTCCGACTACACCCTTCACCGTGTCATCGCGGTGGACGCCTCGGGTATCGCCCACTACGAGGTGGGTACGGGGACCGGTTCGTACTCCGGTGACGGGGGAGCGGCCACCGCCGCCACCATCCGCAATCCCCGCGGACTGGACTACCAGGCCGACGGTTCCCTCCTTATCGCCGACTACAGCAACAACCGGATCCGAAGGGTCGCTCCTGACGGGACCATCTCCACGATCCTGGGAAATGGCTCGGCCAGCCATTCCGGCGACGGTGGTCTGGCCACCTCGGCCTCGGTTCCGGGCCCGACGGCGGTGGCGGTGGCCTCCACCGGCGAAATCTACGTCGCCTCCTACACCTCACACCGCATCCGGGTGATCGATCCGGGGACGGGCATCGTCAACACCTTCACCGGCAACGGCACCACCGGTGTGGCCGCCAATGGCACCGCCATCTCGGGTGCCGCGGTGCGAAACCCCATGGGCGTGGCCCTGGACCCCGCGGGAGATCTGGTCATCGCCGCTCCGGTGAACGCCCTGGTGAGATCGACCGCCGGGGGAGTGATCCGCACCATCGCCGGCGGCCCGGCGCCCGCCACCCGGACGTTCAACGGAGACGGACCCGGTCTGGACACGATTCTCAGCGTGCCCCGGGGCATGTCGGTGGCCGCGGACGGCGACATCGTCTTCGCCGAGGCCGGGAGCCAGCGGATCCGGCGCGTTCAGCCCGACGGCCGGGTCGTGACCCTGGCGGGGAACGGGGGGACCACGTTCAACGGTGACGGCCTGCCCGGCATCGCCACCGGAATCTACTCGCCCTACGACGTGGACCACGGCCCGAACGGCACCATCTACTTCACCGAGGTCTCGGGCAACCGGGTGCGTCGCATCGAGTCCGACGGAACGGTGAGCCTCCTCGCCGGGGACGGCATCGCCGGATTCTCCGGCGACGGCGGTCCCGCCCTGTCGGCCCGGCTGTCGGGACCCCGTGGGATCGCGG
>DRKF01000092.1 GCA_011051915.1 Acidimicrobiales bacterium
CAGGCCCTGGCCGCACAGGCCGAGGGTAGCGGCGCAGAAGTCGAGGGGTTCTCGGCGGAACTCTTCGGGATGATGATGTCCGGGGGGAAGGGCATGATGATCATGGTCAAGGTCACGGGCAGCCCCGGCGAGACCGGAGGAATCGGCGTTCGCAAGTGCGCCGTCGACGTGAGCGTCACCCTTCCTTCGCCGAAGAGGCAGGGGTTCTAGACCGGCGATGCGCGAGAGCCGTTACAACACGTGGGTCCGGGCCGGGGACGGTAGCTGGCGCGTGCACAACGGCGTCTCGGGCGAACTCTGCACTCTGGAGAACGACGAGCGGGTGGCTGTCGAACGGTGGTTGGCCGGTGGGCCGATCGGGGCCGGTCGACAGCCACTCCTCGAATCGCTGATCCGGAGCTTCGTCCTGGTACACGACGACGCCGATGAGATCGCCATGCTCCGTGCCCGGTACCGCAGGGGGCAACATGACCCGACCCACATGGGGCTGACGGTCGTCACCAGCATGGGCTGCAACTTCGACTGCCCGTACTGCTTCGAGTCCAAGTCCCCGGCGCTGCTGCAACCGGAGGTCGCCGAGGCCATCCGGGCCCTGGTGCGTGAGCGCAGCGACACCCTCGGCACCCTCGATGTCACCTGGTACGGAGGGGAACCGCTCCTGGGTCTGGAACAGCTGATCGAACTGTCGGGTGATCTGATGGGGGACTGCGCCGCCGCCGGTATCTCCTACCGGGCGATGGTGGTGACCAACGGGTGGTACCTCGACGGGCCCACCGCCGAGTCGTTGAGCAGGGTGGGTGTGGCTGTCGCCCAGGTCGGTGTCGACGGTCCTCCCGCTGTCCACGATCGACGCCGGGCCCATGTGGGCGGCAAGCCGACCTTCGATCGGATCGTCACCAACATTCGGGCGGCGAGTGAACACATGGGCATCTCGGTGCGTACCAATGTCGACGCCGCCAACGTGGGTCGGTTGGCCGAGATGTTGGATCTGCTGGTTGCGGGTGGGCTGGTGGGTCGGGTCGGTGTCGGGTTGGGGCATGTGGTGCCGGTGTCCCACAATCCCGAGGCGCCTTCGTCTGGTTATGCGACGAGGTGTCTCACCCCTGGTGAGTACGCCCGGGTCGAGGTGGCCTTCGCCGAGATGGCCCGGGAACGTGGGTTCGCCACGGCAGAACTTCCGGGACCCGTTGAGGTGCCGTGTACGGCGGTGCGGGCCAACGAGATGATCGTGGGGGCGCGGGGTGAGATCTGGAAGTGCCTCGACGACGCCGGGAACGAGGCGGAGCAGATCGGAACGATCTTCGATCTGGAACATCTCGACTCCCGGCTGGCCAGGTGGCTGGGGCACGACCCCTTCACCGACGACGAGTGCCTGAGCTGCGTCGCCCTACCGGGCTGCATGGGGGGATGCGCGCTCTACGGCGCCACACCGGGGCTGCGTGAACACCGCTGCTCGAGCTTCCGGCGGAACCATCGCCAGCGGGTTCTGGTCGCCTCCGGAGTGGGCTCGCCCCCCTCACCCGATGGCACGGGCGGGGACCTGAGCGGTGAGGTCGCGGTCCCTGTTTCGATAACTCCGAGACCGGTAGGAGCACTGTGAACGCGACCCCTGTGAACCTCCGACGACGACCCGGAGCACCGGTGCGATCCCTGCGGGTCGCCCTGGTCAACATGCCCTTCGCCGGTGTCGAACGTCCCTCGATCCAGCTCGGGCTGCTCAAGGCCATCGCCGATTCCCGCGGTCACCGCGCCGACACCTTCCACCTGAATCTCGACTTCGTGGCCGCCATGGAACCTCTGATCGGCAACGCTTCCCTGGCCGGCTACGACCGTCTGGCCGAGAGCAGGTCGGTGTCGGGCGACTGGATCTTCTCCCTGGCCGCCTTCGGCGACGAGGCGCCCGACCCCCAGCTCGGTCTCACGGACTACGCCTATCCGGAGAAGGCGCCCGAGTCGGAGGAAGATCGGGTCAACGCCGAGGCGCTCCTGCGGCTCCGGAACGAGATCGCTCCCGCCTACATCGAATCAATGGCCGCCGCCGTCGACTGGTCGGACTACGACGTCGTCGGATTCACCTGCACCTTCCAGCAGAACGCGGCCTCCTTCGCCCTGGCCCAACGGATCAAGGCCGCCTGTCCGGAGGTTCTGACCCTGTTCGGTGGGGCGAACTTCGACGGTGGGATGGGTGTGGAGTGGGTCCGCTCGATGCCGTTCATCGACTTCGCCATCGGCGGTGAGGCCGACGAGTCCTTCCCCGATCTGCTCGACGCCATCGCCTCCGGTGACGACCCCAGCTCCATTCCCGGGGTCGTTCTGCGAGCGGGGGACCGGGTACTGGCTCTCAGCCCCTCCCGTCAGTTCGAGGATCTGGAGGGATCACCGACGCCGCAGTACCACGAGTACTTCGAGAGGCTCGACCGCCTGGGTGTCCTTCCCCGGACAATGGTGGCGCTGCCCTTCGAGAGCGCCAGGGGTTGCTGGTGGGGGGAGCGGCGTCACTGCACGTTCTGCGGCCTGAACGGCGGGACCATGGCCTACCGATCCAAGTCGCCCCAGCGGGTTCTCGACGAGATCACCGAGCTGGCGCTGGACCACCGGTGCCTCAACGTCTTCGCCGTCGACAACATCATCGACACCGGGTACTACGACACCGTCCTCAGGGAGCTGGCCGCCCGCGGTCGCCCGTTCCAGCTCTTCTACGAGACCAAGGCCGACCTGTCGCGGGAGACCCTCGAGCGTCTCTGCGCTGGGGGCATCGACTCCTTCCAACCGGGGATCGAGTCGCTGAGCTCACGGGTACTCATGCTCATGCGCAAGGGCACCAAGGCGGCGTGGAACGTCAACATGCTGCGCTGGTCCCGCTACTACGGGGTGAACGTCTCGTGGAACCTGATATTCGGTTTCCCCCACGAACGCCCGGCCGATGTCCGCGAACAGGAGGAGCTGCTGCCCAAGCTCGTGCACCTGGCGGCCCCCGACGGCACCGGGCGGGTGTGGATGGAGAGATTCAGCCCCCTCTTCGAGGACTCCGAACTGTTCCCGGCCCGGTCGATGAAACCGAGTTCGCACTACCGGTGCGTGTACCCCGACCGCGTGAACCTCGACGAGGCGGCCTACTTCTTCGACTACGAACTCCGTGACACCCTCCCCGACGAGGAGTACGAGCACCTGATGAAACTGGTCTGGCGGTGGCAGGAGATCGACAGCGGCGAGGTCTGGCGGATGCTGGTGGTCGAGGATCTGGGGTCACACCTGGAGATCATCGACACCAGAGACCCCGACAACCACCGCACCTGGGTGCTCGAGGGCCTCGAGGCCGAGGCTCACAGGGCCGTCATGGACACCTACCGGAGCATCAACCAGCTGGTCGGAGACCTCGGGCGACCGGCAGGGGTCATCGAGGAGACTCTGGCGAAGCTGGTCGCCGACGATCTGGTGTTCAGGGACGGGAACCTCTACCTGGCTCTGGCCCTACCCAAGGAACCCCCACCCGTCCGGGGACGCCTGGAGGCAAATCCCTGGGAGGAGGTCGACTGGCTCCGACCCGGAACACGGAACGAGAGGGTGGCTTCCTGACCCCGACGGGTCTCCTCATCGGAAGGCTCCGGAGCGGCACGGGGGCTCGCTCGACCGTGTGTCGGGGGGTCCGGCCCGGCATCAGCCGCCGGTGAACAGGTCGGGCTGGCGGGCCACGAA
>DRKF01000093.1 GCA_011051915.1 Acidimicrobiales bacterium
ACACCGATCTCGAGCATCCGGGCGACCCACGCCTCGCGGGCCTGCTCCGCTCCAAGCCTGTCGCCCAGATCGTTCAGCGAGGCAACCAGGTTCCGGTGCGCATCCTCGTCGTAGGGGTCGACGTCCACCAACCTGCGGGCGATCTCGACCGCTTCGATCGACAGCCCGAGATCGCGAACCTGCTCCCACCGTCGGCGGGCCGCCCCGATGAAGCGCGCACGGGCCTCGCTGCGAATTGACTCGGTCCAGTCCTCGTAGCGATCCTCGGGCAGGAACTCCCCGGCGTACGCCGCCACGACGGTGGCGTCGTCGCGAGCAGTGAGCAGGTCGTTGACGTCGATGACGACGTGATCGAGGTCGAGCGCCACCGTCTGGCGGTCGGCGATCACGCCCCCGCCGAGGATCTTGCGGACGCCCGACAGCAGCACCGACAAGCGGGCTCCGAGCTTGGACGGGTCGGACTCGTCGGGCCACAGCAGGTCGAACAGCTCGTCGCGGGTGACAGGCCAGCCCCGGGCCGCGGCCAGCCGCTTCAGCAAGGTCCGAGCCCGTCGCGAGCCCCACGCCGACGTCGGAACATCCCCGTCGTCGGTCACGACTGCGAAACGACCGAGGGTCTCGATCCGGATCCGGGAAGGGGGCGATGCAACGGGAGTGGTGGTGACGGCTCCGGTGACGAACTGCTCGACCTCGTCCATCCACTCGTCGACGTCACCCAGGTAGGCGAAATGGTCGTCGCCGCCAAGCTCCACGAAACGCCCGTCGGGCGCCTGCTCGGCCACCTCTCGAGCGAACTGGAGGGAGGTCACCGCGTCTCCCCGGCGCCGCAGCACCAGGACCGGCGCCCTGATCTCGGGTACGGCACCGCGGACGTCCATGTCGCGGGTCTGGGCCAGTAGTTCGCGGATCGACTCGGCGCTGGCTGCCAGCCGCTCGTAGCGAACGTGCCAGGCCCGAAACGCGGCGTCGGCAGCTCGCGACGGGGCGAACAGGTCGACGGCGAAGGAGTCGGGCGTGCCCCACAGCGACGCGAACAGCTCGTGGTGAGCCACGAGCTGCCGGCGCTCCTCGTCGCCGATGTCACCCACCATCCGGGCCGACGAACCCATCAGAATGACGCTGTCGACCCGGTGGGGGTAGGTGGCGGCGAACAGGAGTGTCATCGGGCCGCCTTCGGACTGGGCGAACAGGTGGGCCCGCTCGATGCCGGCGGCGTCCATCACCGCAGCCAGGTCGTCGACGTATGCGTCGATTCCCGGTACTGGCATCGACCGGTCCGACGCGCCGGTGCCACGCTTGTCGAAGTGAACGTAGCGACAGAAACCGGCGAATCGCTCGAGCATCGCCCGAATCTCGGGGCAATCCCAGGCCACCTCGATGTTCTGGGCCAACGGCGGGACGGCCACGATCGTGTGCGCCCCCGACCCGAACGACTGGTAGGCGATGCGGCCAGCGCGAGCGGACGCGAACTCGACGGGTGCGACCTCGGCCATCCGCCGGAGGCTAGCAAACCGGCCATGACACGGGCCGACCGACCAGTAGGCCCCCAGCGGGTCCGAAGGTTCTCCGAAGACCCCTGCGACATCCTCAACAGCATGGCCCCTCACCGAGACCCGAACCCCCCGCGATGATCCTCAACCGGCGCATCCGCACGAAGCTCACCAAGCTGCTGCCGCCAGGCGCGAAGGTCGAGGCGGCGGTCGCACTGCAGACCGACCTCCCGACGGGAAGTCCACACCGTCCCGAATTCACTCGTTCCTGTCTGAGCCTCCCCTACTGCCGGTCACGGGGACTCGACTTCGACAACCCTCGGTTCCGGACCGATCTGGCCAACACGATCCTGACCGTGACCAACCGTCGGGTGCTGTTCCACAAGGTCAAGCAGTCGAGCATTCTGCCCGCACCGGGAGATCGGGTTGCCGACGAACCCCTGGAGTCGGTCTCGCTGGGCTGGTACGACGGCGACGAACTCCCCGCCAGCCGGCTGCTGCACCTGACCTTCGCCGACGGTCGCCACCTCGTCCAGATCACCCCACGGCGCGGAGGGACGTTCATCGCCAGACCGCTCGCCGAGCCCGACCTGCTCGTCCAGGCATTCGGGGCACGCGCCTTCCAGATCGAGGACTGAGCGGCGACGACGCCATTCGGATCTCATGACATGAGGCGCTGCCTGTCCTCGATCCCCAGGAGCTGCCCTGTTTAGGCGCTCTACTTGTTCTGCGTCGATGTCGGCACTCGCCAAGCAGTGGAGGTCCCCCGGGTTGACGGATGGGCTGGGTGTGGAGTGATCATGCCTCCGCGCCCCACAACCTCCTGATCATGAGCCTGGACTTCCCGCCTGCTCTGGCCTCGGCGATGCTCCAAGAACCCGCCGAGCCAGACCGCCGGGCCCACCGCGGGCGGGGGACGGTGCCGGCGAGGGTAGTGCAGCCCTCGACCCCGCCACCGAAGCGCGTGGATCGGACTACCCGCGGTCACATGACCGGGCGGTACGCCATAGGAGTCGTCGCGATCAAAGCTGGGGGATCATCCCGTCCCATGGTGATATCCTTTGATATCACTGGAGGTGAGTATGACCGACATCCTGATTCGAGGCGTGCCCGACGAGGTGCTGGCAGTAATCGACGCCAAGGCGAAGCGGGTCGGTCTCTCACGAACCGAGTACCTCCGTCGAGCGCTGGAGCGCGAACGGGTGATCGACACCGGCCCGGTGAACATCGACCAGCTCAGACGCATCGCCACCCTCGCCAAGGACCTCGATGACCCCGCCGTCATGTCTGGTGCGTGGGCTTGACGACATGGCTCATCGACAGGTCTGCGATCGGGCGGCTTCACCTCGCGGTGAATGCGAGCGAATGGGCCGAACGCATCGAGCGAGGCCTCGTCCGTGTCTGCACCGTCACGCGCCTGGAGATCGGCTACTCGGCTCGTTCAGCGGCGGATCACCGCTCCCTCGTCTTCGAACCACCGGTCGTGTCCATGCCCGTGGAGTACCTCACTCCCAGAATCGAGGACCGTGCGATCGAAATCCAATCGGTGCTCGCCAACCTTGGCCAGCACCGGGCTCCGTCCATCCCCGACCTGTTGATCGCCGCGACAGCCGAGCTCGCTGAACTCACAGTTCTCCACCTCGACAAGGACTTCGACCTGATCGCACAGATCACGGGCCAGCCGGTCGAACGCCTCGAAACGACCTGACCGACTGATGTGACCACGCCGAACCCGCTTCCCACGCGAGCGGACCAACCGGATCC
>DRKF01000094.1 GCA_011051915.1 Acidimicrobiales bacterium
CTGGGAATGATCGCCCCCACCATCGCCACCCACGCCGACCCCGAGGTGGCCGCCGAACTGCTGCCCCAGATGTACCGGGGCGACATCGTGGCCTGTCAGCTCTTCAGCGAACCGGGGGCCGGATCGGACCTGGCCAGCCTCCAGATGAGAGCCGAACGCGACGGCGACGAGTGGATCATCAACGGTCAGAAGGTCTGGACCTCCGGAGCCCACTACAGCGACATCGGTGAGGTGATAGCCCGGACCGACCCCGACCAGCCCAAGCACCGGGGCCTCACCGGGTTCCTCGTCGACATGAAGGCCCCCGGGGTGGAGATCGTTCCCCTGCGCCAGATGACGGGCGGAGCCAACTTCAACGAGGTCTTCTTCACCGACGTCAGGGTCCCCGACCGCTGGCGGTTGGGCGACGTCAACCAGGGCTGGGGTGTGGCCCTCACCACCCTGATGAACGAGCGGGCCTCCATCGGCGGCGGTGGCGGTGGCGGAATGGGCGGGGGATTCACCCGCCTGCTGGAGACCGCCCGTCACTTCGGAGTCGCCGACGACCCCCTCGTACGTCAGGAGCTGATGAGGATCTACACCTACAACAAGGTCCTCTCCTACTCCAACATGCGGACCATGGGGGCTCTGGCCGCCGGACGCAATCCCGGACCCGAGATGACCCTGGCCAAGCTGGGACTGACCCGCTCGATGCGGGCCACGTCCAAGCTCATCGGTCGTATCCTCGGCCCCCGCCTGACCGCCGACACCGGGGAGTGGGGCACCTACTCGTGGTCGGGGTATGTTCTGGGCGAACCGGCGATGCACATCGCCGGGGGGTCCGACGAGGTGCTGCGCAACATCGTGGGTGAGAGGGTCCTCGGACTACCCAAGGAGCCCGGTATCGACACCACCAGCCCCTTCCGGGAACTCAAGGTGGGTACCCAGAAGTAGAGCCGGTCGGGGCGGCTAGTCCGCCTCGGTCGCCCCGCCCGCCTCAGCCAATCCGGCATCAGCCAGATCGGGGTCGGAGAGATCGGGGGCGTGGTGGGCGCCTATGGCGGTCTTGGCCGCGTTCTGGGCCAGGGTGTCCTGCAGAGCGGCGGCCGCCTTGTCGTTCTCGAGGATCTTGGTGAGGATGGCCTGGCCGGCCCGGTCGAAGCTCTCGCGGTTCTCGATCACGAACTGCTGTGATTCCCGGTACCCGTCCAGGAGCCCGTTGATCTCGGGGACGACGTAACGGGCGACCATGTCCCAACTTCGCCGGGTGGCCTCACGATTCGCCCAGTCGTTCATGAAGCCGATCACCGTGCCGAATCCGCCGGTGATGTCGATCATCTTTCGGATGGCCGTCACCAGGTCGTCGGGGGTGCCGATCACCGTGACCGCGTCCTCCCCCTCCGAGAGGGCCTCCACGGCCTCGTCCGCGGTGGCGAAGGCGGTGGCCCCGGGGCGTTGCAGCGTCTCCACGTTGTACTCGTTGTGCCACCTAAGCAGACCTTCGCGGGCCTCGGTCCGGGCCTGCTCCCGGGTCTCGGCGATGTGCCAGTTCATCACGATCCGCCAGTCGCGACGGTCGACGGTGTTGCCGTGCCGGGCGGCGGAGTCCTCGGCGAACCCCCACTGCACGGGAAGGGACTGGATTCCGGCGGTGGACATGGAACCGATCGAGAGCACCCCGGTGGAGTGCTTTCCCGCCAGGGTCATACCCGAGGGACTGATCATCGAGGCCACGGCGAAGGGCATGTCCTCCTGAAGGGGCAGGAGCTGGAGCTTGGCGTCGCGCAGGGTGAACCAGTCGCTGTCGTAGCTGAAGCGCTCCTCGCCCCGCAGCAGACGCCGGATCACGCCGATGGCCTCGTCCTGGCGGTCGCGCTGGGTCATGGGGTCGATGCCCAGGGTGTGGGCGTCGGAGGGCAGGGCCCCCGGCCCCGATCCGAAGATGGCCCGACCCCCCGACATGTGGTCGAGCTGAACCATTCGCTGGGCCACCAGGAAGGGGTGGTGGTAGGGCAGGGAGACCACACCGGTTCCCAACCTGATGCGGTGGGTGTGCTGGGCGGCGGCGGCCAGGAACATCTCCGGTGAGGCGATCACCTCCCACCCGGTGGAGTGGTGCTCACCGCACCAGAACTCGTCGAATCCGAGGCGGTCCAGTTCGGCGACCAGGTCCAGGTCGCTCTGCAACTGGAGCATGGGATGCTCACCGACGGGGTGATGGGGAGCGAGGAAGGCGCCGAACTTCAGTCGTGACATGACAGCAGGGTAGCGAGGGAACAATGTGGCCCGTTAGTTACTCCCCCGTCTGCCCCTGCGATCATCGACGCCGTTCGGGGGCGCGGTGCAGACCCGGAGCCTCAGTCGGGGATGACCAGCCCTTCGAGACCCGGCTCCTCGGGCGGGTAGGCCAGGTCCATGCCCTCGAGGGTGTCGGTGATGATCTCGGCCACGGCCAGTTTGCGGTACCAGCGTCGATCGGCGGGGATCACGTACCAGGGGGCGTCGTCGGTGGAGGTCTTGGCGATGGCGTCCTCGTAGGCCTTCATGTAGTCGCCCCACTTCTGGCGGGTGGCGAGATCACCGATGGAGAACTTCCAGCGCTTGTCGGGTATCTCCAGGCGTTCCTCGAGGCGGCGCTTCTGCTCCTCCTTGGAGATGTGGAGGTAGAACTTCAGGATGGTGGTGCCCTCGTCGGCCAGCATCCGCTCGAACTCCCGGATGTGGCGGTAGCGACGCTTCCATTGCTTCTCGGGGGCGAAGCCCTCCACCCTGACCACCAGTACGTCCTCGTAGTGGCTGCGGTTGAAGATGGCGATCTGACCCCGGGCCGGGGTGTGGGGATGGACCCGCCACAGGTAGTCGTGGGCCAGTTCCTCGTCGCTGGGCTGCCTGAACGGGGTGGCCTGCACCCCCATGGGGTTCGTCTCGTTGAACACGTCGCGGATGGTGCTGTCCTTTCCGGCCGTGTCCATGGCCTGGAGCACCACCAGCAACCGATGCTCGTCCTGGGCGTAGAGCTTCTCCTGCAGCACCGCCAGGCGATCGGCCAGCTCGAGCAGGCGGGCCTTGCCCTCCTCCTTGGATCCCCCGAAGGCCGAGTCGTCCTCCGTCGGGATCTTCCCCAGGTCGACATGGTCGCCCTCGTCGATCCGGTAGCGCTGGAAGGGGTTTCCCATCATGCCTCCTGTGCAGTCGGATCGAGCGTAGGCGTCAGGAAGGAGATATCGAGGACATCAGATCCAGTGTGGGAACACCGTTCACCGATATCGGGGTCTCCACCCCGACTATCGAGGCCGGCCGGCTACCGGTACAGCCGTTCGGCCACCACCCCGATTTCGTCGATGCCGTCGACTTGGCTCACCCAACGCGAGGGCAGGGCGGTCTCTCCCAGGTAGGCGCCGGCCAGGGTTCCGGTCATGGCGCCCACCGTGTCGGCGTCGTAGCCACCGTTGACGGCCACGACGATCGCCCTCTCGGCGTCCTCGGCATGGGCAAGGAAGGCCCACAGCGCGGCGGGCAGCGACTCCAGTACGAAGGCTCCGTTGTAGGTGTGGGCGAAGGCCTCGGCCGGGTCGAGGTCCAACATGCCGGGAATCTCGATGATTCGGTCCACCAGTCGGATCCGCTCCCGTGCTCCCTCCTTGCGTTCGACCCCACCGGCATCCTCCAAGCCCACAACCACCGCGATCAACTCATCGATGAAGTCCCCCGCGTCGAGTGAGCCGGTTTCGGTCCGGGACAGGCGGGCCACGGCGTAGGCCTGCATGATCCCCGAGGCCACAGCCAGGCGATCGGCGTGGGTGACAACGGCGTTACGGGCGGTCTCCCGCCGCAGGGCATCAAGGTCGTTGCCGAAGGCCAGACCTAGCGGTGCCACCCTCATCGCCACACCGTTTCCGGCTGATTCGACACCCGACTGCCACCAGGGGACACCGTCCCTGAGCCGCTCGATCGCGGTGCGGGTGGCGGTCCCGATACCCCGGATGGAGTAGAACCGCTCGGCCAGGCTCCGACCGAAAAGTCCGGGGTGCTCCTCTGTGTCCTCCAGCAGGGCCTCCGCCGTCCACAACGTCAACTGGGTGTCGTCGGTGAATGTCCCGATACTTCCCTGCGGGTCGGGCTGCAGATCCTCGAGCGCGCCGTACCGTGCCCTGATCTGCTCCGGAGGCCTGCCCTCGACGGGGCGACCCAGGGCGTCACCGCAGGCTCCACCGATCAGTGCCCCCCGGTACCGGTCGACACCCGGAGGGAACGCGGATTCCATGAACGCCATTGCGGCATCTCCGACCACTCCCTGGGGCAGTAGGCCCCGCCGGGCCAGATCTCGTTCTGCTGCCGTGCCTGCTGTCCGGTCGCTCATCGAACCCTCCCGGGCCGAAGCCCCGTATTCATGTCACGAGGCCGAGCCCTTGGACCCACCCCTCCGGCGGTCGGGCGAACAGAGGCTGATCATCCCGCCCTTGTCCCCTCAGTTTCACTTCGGGCCGACCTGACGAAATGGCACCCCCCGATCCACCGCCGGCTCCTTCGGGAGACCGAGGATGTTCTCGCCCAGGATATTGCGCTGGATCTCGTCCGTCCCGCCCGCTATCGACTGGGCGGGGGTCGACACCAGCACCTCGGCGACGATCGAGTCCGAGGGATCGGACCCATCGGTGAGCATGGCCCGAGGACCCGAGATCACTCCGTGGATGTGGTTGCAGCGGCGGGCCACCTCCGAGAGGGCCAGCTTGCCGATGGAGCCCTCCGAACCTGGCGGTCGGCCCAGGGTCCGGGCTGCCTTGGCCCGCCCCGCCGTCCACTCCGCCGCCCGGTGGAGCCCGACGAGCTGCATGATCTCCTGTCGGAGGACCGGGTCGTGCCCCGACTCCGCCGCTCGGGCCCGCTCGAGGACCAGATCGAAACGGCCCATGCGCTGGGGATACCAGTCGTAGGTCCTCAGGTACTCAGCCGCCTCGGCCCGGGCCTCCTCCACCACCGGACCGCTCGCCTCCTCCGAGATGGTGACTCGACGTTGGGTGGAGAAGGAACGTTCGTGGGCCAGGGTGCCGCGTGCAACCTTCCATCCCCCACCGACCTCCCCGACCACGTTGTCGCCGGGGATGCGAACCTCGGAGAGGAACACCTCGTTGAACGAACTGTGGCGATTCATCTGCTCGATGGGGCGGACCTCCACACCGGCCTGACGCATGCCGACCACGAAGTAGGTGATCCCCGTGTGCTTGGGTGCCTCCCAGTCGGTGCGGGCGAGGAGCAGACCCATGTCGGCGTGATCGGCACTGGTGTTCCAGATCTTCTGCCCGCTCACCACCCATTCGTCGCCGTCACGTTCCGCTGTGGTTCTGAGACCGGCGAGATCGGACCCGGCTCCGGGCTCGCTGAAGAGCTGACACCAGGTCAGTTCACCGGTGATGGTGGGCCGGAGGTAACGCGACATCAGCTCATCGGATGCGTGGTCGTAGAGGGTCGGTGCCGCCAGCCCCATACCCACACCGAGTGGCGTGGCGACTCCGCCGGCCTGCCGGATCGTACGGTGAGCCACACGTTCGGCCCAGGGGGGCAGGCCCCGGCCGTACCACTCAGCACTCCATGAGGGCACGGCCCACCCCGAATCGACGAGGATCTCGCGCCACTCCAACAGTGGGAGCCCGGGATCCCACGCCCGACGAAACCACTGTGAGACCGCTTCGGCCACCTCGGCCTCTTCGGACCGCCCTGTGTCCGCTTCACCGGGCTCGCCAACCGACCCCATCTGATCCTCCCCGATCCAGCACCTGTACCGCCGATACGCCCGTATCGCTACCACACCCTCGTCGATCCGGTAGCGCTGGAAGGGGTTTCCCACTGTGTCTGCTGAGTTCGTGGTCTCCTGGTGCCGGGCCCGAGTGCAGGCGTTCCGGACCCCCGGGACACAACGCGCCGGGTGGGGTGAGGGCATCCGGTCGAGGGCAACCTGGCCCCGGACCACGCTGCGGGTGCCCCCCGGCGACACCGGACCTCACCGTGTTGTGCTACAATGTAGCACATGAGTGAGGTCGGCATACGAGCCCTCAAACAGAACGCTTCGGCCGTGGTGGCCGAGGCGGCCGCCGGTGAGATCATCACCATCACCGATCGGGGACGACCGGTCGCACAGTTGACTCCCATCGCCAGATCGAGGCTGGACGCGTTGATCAGCGCCGGCCGGGCCCGACCGGCCCGCCTCACCGTCGCCGAACTCCCCCCACCGGAACCGGGGCGACCGCTCAGCCCCGAACTGGAGGCCATCAGAGCCGAGGAACGGTACTGAGGTGCTGGTGTACATGGACACCTCGGCTCTGGTGAAGCTGGTGGTGGCTGAACCCGAGACTCCGGCCCTGATCCGTTGGTTGGGTGACGCGGACCGCCGGCCCGTGGCGTGTGACCTGGTCCGCACGGAGCTGCTCCGCGCCGTGAGGAGAACCGATCCCGACCTCTCGGTCCGGGCCCGCGCCGTCCTAAACCTGGTGACGACCGTCGAGGTGGGTACCTCCGTGTTCGAGCAGGCCGGGAGGCTCGATTCCCCGACCGTTCGGTCTCTCGACGCCATCCATCTGGCCTCGGCCCTGTCCTTCTCCGACGAGCTCGAGGCCCTCGTCACCTATGACAACCGGCTCGCCGACGCCGCCCGGGCCAACGGTGTCGAAACCGTCGCCCCCCGGTGAGGGGAACCGGATCCCGGGAACTACTCAGAACATTGTCCCGGGTGCCGGTCCGACCCACGGTCGATGCCGCCGGCCCTACCGCTACCGGGACATGCTCAGAACAGCGTGGGTTCCGCGTTGCGGTCGTGGCGGTGGAGCCCGTTCCAGGGCAGGGCGTCCATGAACGACCAGCTCCGCCGGTGGATGGGACAGGGTCCGTAGCCGACCAGGGCGGTCGTGTGCACCGGAGCGGGGTAGCCCTTGTTGCCGTCGAAACCGAACTGCGGATAGTTGACCGCCTGATCCACCATCAGACGGTCCCGGGTCACCTTGGCCAGGATCGATGCGGTGGCGATCGACAGACACACCGCGTCCCCACCGACGATCGTCCGGGCCTCACACCCCTCGACGAAGTTCCAGCTCCCGTCCACCAGGGCCAGATCCGGTACCACTCCCAGATCCTCGACCGCCCGGGCCGCGGCCAGGCGCTGCGCCGCCGACATCCCCAGTTCGTCGCATTCGGTGGCGCTGGCGTGCCCGACTCCCCAGGCGACGACCCAGTCCAGGATCCGCCGGTGGAGTACCTCACGGCGATCGGGGGTGAGCATCTTGGAATCGCGGATACCGTTGACCCGCCCGGTCTCGGGGAGCACCACCGCCCCCACGGTCAGGGGTCCGGCCCACGACCCGCGACCCACCTCGTCGAAACCGACCACCACCCGACGGCCCTGGGCCCGGGCCTCGTTCTCGAATCTCAGA
>DRKF01000095.1 GCA_011051915.1 Acidimicrobiales bacterium
TCCTCGGGACCGTCGCCGGATGTGGTGGTGACGTTGTCTGCGTTGTCTGTGCTGTCTGCGTTGTCCGTGCTGTCTGCGTTGTCCGTGCTGTCAGAGGTGGCTGGGCTGGAGTCGGCGCTGCTCGACGAGCCGTCGTCACTGCTGCACGCGGCGGCCACGAGGCTGAACGCCAGCAGGGCGGCAAGGAAGCGAAGCCACCCGTGGTACGACACCCTGTGCCGGCCTCGTCGATGTGTCTGAGTGTTGGTCATTTTTCCTCCTCGTCCCTTACCTGCGTCCGGGACAGATCCGTTTCGGTTTCGGTCGAGATGTCTCAATCGAGCCGACCCGCGGCCTTGGCTCGAATTCGAAGGTGGTCGCCCTTCATGTACGCGAGGGTCATTTCCTCCACAGCCACCACGTGGACGTCTTCGGGGTCGGCGCCCTGGGCGACGGTGAGGTCCATCACCTTCTGCTTTGCCGCCTCCACGGCGGCCTCACGGCCGTCGACGCCAACCTCGAACAACTCGTCGATCTGCGCGCTTATCGGAGCGAGCGCAGCGCCGATCGCGTTGGCGACATCAGCGTCCTCAGGACGGATGACCTTGGAGGCACCCGAGATCGAATCGCTCAACAGGACACTGCCTCCACCCACCAGCACAACGGGAATCGGTTCAGGGGAGAGCTTCATTCGGTCGATGGCGTCGGCGACCATCTCGTCCGCCAGGGCCAATGCTCTCGTGGCGACATCACGGCTCAGCCCGTCAGCGGCGACACTGCCGAAGCCGGCCCGGCCACTCCTGACGGCTGCGTCGCTGAACGTCGCAGTGTGGCCGCCGAACACCAGAGCTTCCCGGTCCAGCCGGTATCCCACGCTGTCGGGACCGACACGGACAGATCCCTCGCCCTCACGTACCCGTGACCCACCACCCAGGCCTATGGCGAGCAGGTCCGGCATCCGGAAGTTCGTCTCGACGCCGCCGATCTCCACCGGAACGGTCGACTCGCGGGGAAATCCGTTCGCGATGACGGCGACGTCGGTCGAGGTGCCGCCGACGTCGACCACGATGGCGTCGGTGAGGCCGGACAGCGCCGACGCGCCGCGGAGGCTGTTGGCCGGTCCGCTTCCGATGGTGAGGACCGGTTGGGCCAGCACCTGATCAACCGACATCAGGGATCCGTCGTTCTGGGCGAACAGCTGACGGGCTTCCAGCCCGTGCTCGGCGCATGCGTTCCTCAGACCATCGATTATCTGGTGGGCCACGTTGGTGAGTGCCGAATTGAGAACGGTGGCGTTCTCCCGTTCGAGGAGCCCGAGTGACCCGATGTGCGAACTGGCCGAGATCGTGACCGAGGCACCCATCTTCTCCCGGATGAGTTCGACCACACGCCGCTCGTGGATGTCGGCGACCGGGGCGAAGACACTCGTGACGGCGTAGGAGTCGGGCGTCTCATCGAGCCCGTCCAGGAACGCAAGTAACGCAGCCTCGTCGAGTGGCACCTGGTCCCGCCCGTCGAACTCCGCTCCACCGTCGATGATCGTCTCGGCGACCGACACCGTCGACCGGAGGTCGTCAGGCCACATGGCGAGCGGCGGGATCGAGTGTGTCGCGGGCCCACCGACCCGGATGCACGCCACCCGCCCGAGTCCCCGCCGCTCGATGACGGCGTTGGTGGCGTGGGTCGTGCCCAGCATCACCCGTGAGATCCGTGTCTTGTCGTCGACAGCGTCGAGCACGACGCCGATGGCCTCGCTGATTCCCCTCGTGACATCGGGGGTCGTGGGTATCTTGGTCTTGGCGACCACCTTCCCGTCCGCGTCCACGATGACTGCGTCGGTGTTGGTACCGCCGACGTCTATTCCCAGCCTGAGTGTGTCCTGTTCAGCCATGGATGCTCTCGACAGTCTCGTAGTCGAACTCGTATCCGAAGACCCGAGGGCCGACGATGGCCAGGGCCTCGGGGGATCGCCAGAACGGATCACAGGGCATCGCCATGACTGAGACCCGTTGGCCGTATCTCAGGTTCTCGGTGGTGATCGGGTGGCCGGTGTGCACATCGACGGCAGTGATGATGTCGGGCACGCTGGCGACGACCTTGCCGTCCTCGAGGGCGGCGAGGTTCTCGTTCTGGAATTCGAATCGCACCAGGCGCCCGGTGTCGCGCCCGGTTCCGTCGACCACTGCGCTGCCTCGGGCGAATCCACCGTCGGAACGGCGCTCCACGTCGACGACCTTCCCCGAGATCAGGCGATAGCCGTCGAGCTGTTCGCAGAGCGCGTCAACCGGGTCGGCGGACACTTCGGACATCACCCGACCGACTTCGATCGCCCGCGAGAGCGAACCGGAGATCGCCCCGATCCTGGCCTGGGCCACCGTCATCGGATAGATCCCCATCGACGCCGAGCCACCGAACGCACCGACTGTGGACCGAACCAGTGTCTCGGCCCATGGGCTGTCGATGGTCTCGAAGACGATCGTGTTGGTACGTTCGTCGGTGACCGCGACAGGACTTATGGGGATCCCGGCAAGTGACGCCGTGGTCATCTGGAGTTCGGGGAACGCCCGCGCCATGAGGTCGCAGTCGACGACGGGTATACCGGCGTGTGCGGCCCAGGCAATGGGCAGAACGCCGTTGAGTCCGCCGAGTTCAGCGCTCGTCAGAGCGGCGGCCTTCCGGCCCATCGCCTTCTCGATGGCCGCGATGATCCGTCCACCCTCGTCGCCGGCGGGAAACTTCTCGACCATGACCGTGGGCGCTCCGACCATCGCACAGGGCACGATCAGTTCTCCGTCGTCCAGAGACTCGAGGTCGACCAGCTCGACCGGGCCGTACCTGCGTACCGCCAGCCGGGCCATGATCTCCCCTATGTGGGGGTCTCCCCCACCGCCTCCACCGAAGACGGCAGCACCCAGGGCCAGGTGGCCGATTTCGTTCTCCCCCAACAGCATGTGGTCACACTATGCAGGCCATTCGACCCCGTCATCGGCTGGATTGACGAATGGCTTGTCGAACTCGTGCGATATGCACAAGACTGCGTGAATGCAGCCCGCAGAACTGGCCCGGCAGTTTCCCGAGCTCGTGCCGCACCTGCTCCCCGAGGAGAGGTCCGCCCGCAGCGTGCTGAGCATCTACGCCGCCGACCAGCTCGATTCTCTCGCCGACGCTCCGGCCGGTTCGCTGGCGATCCTGACACCCGAGGCTTCCGCCGCGTCGAGTGGATACCGGTTCGATCTGGCGCTGCGGCAGGTGGGCTCGACGGTCAGTGCGATCGGTGTGTCCGAGGACGCCCCGCCGTTCTCCCCCACGGCGACCCATATCGCCGAGGAGTTCGGGCTGGCCCTGTTTCGAGTGGCCGTCGGTGTGGACATCGCCCGGTTGGGTGTCGACCTCTATCGACTCCGGGAAGGGGGTGTCCTCGATCGTCTGCGTCAGGTCGAGACCATCGAGCAGATCCTCGCCGACCTGAATCCGCTGTCAATCGATCCCGGAGCCCTCGTGGATCAGGTCGGTGAGGTCCTGGGACTGCCACTCCGACTCAAGAGCGGCGGCGGAGATGAGGTCGGCCTCGCGGTGCAGACCCCCGATGGCCGCCCCCTGGCCATAGTCTGGCCCGACGATTCCGAGATAGGCAGCCTCGAACGGCTCGCCCTTCACCACCTGGCCGAGCAGGTCGGTAGGGCTCTGTCGGCCCGGGGCCGAAGTACCCGGCTCTCAGACGCATCGCGTTCGGATCTGCTCAGCGAGCTTCTCATCGCGGACATGGGCACCGCCCAGTCACTCGCCCGAAGACTCCGGGGCGGATCCCTGCCCATCGACGGCCTCCACCATGTGGTTAGGCTCGAACCCTCGAACATCGACCAACTCGTGGCGACCGACGACGAGGCGGCCCTCTACGCTCTGCGCCAGAGCATCGCCCTGGTGGCTCTGGAACAGGCACGCTCCCGGGGAGGCACCTGGAACCGAGCGACCTCGGCGACCGCCCTGATCCTGATACGGAGTGATGCCGACGACTCGCGATCACCGACGAGCCGCCATCTGGACGCCGCGATCGAGGACATACTCGCCGGGATCCACGCCCGCTACCCCAACCTCCAGTTCGCGATCGGCGTCGGTTCGGGCCACCTCGGTGTCTCCGGCCTGCGCACCTCGGCGGGCGAGGCCGCCACCGCCATGGTGGCCTCACGGGCGAACGCCCGGCCGAACCAGCCGGTGTACTTCGACGGGCTCGGAGTGCAGCGAACCCTGCTGCAGTGGTACGCGATCGATGACGTCCGCGAGACGATCGATCGGCTCTTCGAACCCCTCGACCGTATGGCGCCCGGTAAGGCGACGGTGGCGATCGAGACCCTCAGCGCCTTTCTCGACAACGAGAGCAACATCACCCGCGCCGCTGCCGCCCTGCACGTGCACCGCAACACCGTCCAGTACAGGATCGACCGCATCGCGGCACTACTCGACGTCGACTTCCAGGACGCCGATCAGCGGCTCCTGCTTCAACTCGCCTGCCGCGTCCGGCGCTAGGAGGAACCGATCAGGACGCCCGCCGGGGTCATGTGCGAGCTGTCTGGATCGCCTGGAGGACGGACTCGGGGGTTATCGGCAGATGATTGATCGGGGCACCGATGGCGTCGGCCACTGCGTTCGCCACGGCCCCGGCCACCGGGGCGATCGGAGCCTCCGCCACGCCCTTGGCCCCGAACGGACCGTCGGCATGCGGATTCTCGAGCGCGATCAGCTCGACATCGGGCACGTCCACGGCCAGAGGCATGCGGCACTGCTCGAACGTGCGCTGCCGGATCCGGCCTCCGTCGAGGCTGATGCCTTCGAACAGCGAGTAGCCGAGACCCTGCACCACACCACCCTGGACCTGGCCGCGAACTCCGGCGGGATTGATGGCTGTGCCCACGTCCTGGGCGACGACATAGCGGGTGACGGTCACGTGCCCGGTGCCGGGGTCGACCTCGACCTCGGCGAGGTGCAGGTGGTAGGTCACGGTGGTCAGCGCCGGGAACATGAGCGGCCCCGCGACACAGCCCGGATTGAACTGGGGCGGCGTGCTCGCGTAGGACGCCGACTCCTGCAGGGGCCCCACGCTGAAGGTGGCGGCACCCCCCACGTCCGCGAGACCCATGGTCTTGGCGGGGACCCCGCGCACGTACACCGATCCGTTGTCGATCTCGATGTCGTCGGGGGAGGCCTCGAGCAACCCGGCGGCGACCTGGGCGATCTGGGCACGCAGTCCCTCACCGGCATCGGCGACGGCTCGTCCCACGATGTGGGTGGTGCGGCTCCCCTGAGAACCGGCGTCGAACGCAGCCGCGTCGGTGTCGGGCATGGTGACCACGACGTCGCTCACGTCGATTCCGAGTTGTGCCGCCGCTATCTGGGCCACACCCATGGTGACGGCACCCGATCCATTGTCATTGGCCGCGGTGACGACAGTGAGCCGACCGTCCTCGTTGAGACGGAGGGTGACCCCGCCGGCCATGGGATTGGTGGGCCAGATGGCAGCTGCGACGCCCACCCCTCGGAGCGGTCCCTTTCCCGTGCTCGCCCACGGAGCGGTCTGCTCCACCGCGTCGAAGGCGTCCCTGAGGATGCCCGCGTTGTCGTAGACCTGTTCGTTGGGCGCCACGGCGCCGTCCTCGTAGAGGTGATCGAGCCGGTACTGGCGACGATCCACCCCGAGCTCGTCCGCAATCTCGTCGATGTGCCGTTCCAGGGCGAAGATGAGGTACGGACCGCTGACACCACGAAACGCCCCGGTCGGTGCCGTGTTGGTGTAGACGGCTCGACCGACCACGCGAGCCGCGCCGACCTTGTACACCGACGCGCTCATGTGCATCGGCACGTTGGTGAGCCCAGGTGTCTCCCCGGCATGGGCGCCGGCGTCGATCGTGCACTCGACCTCACGGGCGAGCACCTCGCCCGAGGCGGAGAGGGCGGACCGCATCCTGATCACGGCGTTCTCCCGCATCGGGCAGGTGAGCATGTCCTCGAGGCGGTCGTTGCGGATGTTGACCGGGCGGCGGGTCAGCTTGGCCGCCAGGGCGGCCTGTGGTTCGAGGCCGGCGTCGAGCTTGCCGCCGAAGGCGCCCCCGATGTGATGACCGATCACGCGGATGTCGGACGGCCGTACACCCATGAACTGAGCCACCCGGTCGCGCAGGTTGAACGGGAACTGGTGGGCACTGTGGATGATGAAGCGCCCGTCCTCGTAGGAGACCACGGTGTTCTTGGGCTCCATGTAGGCCTGGTAGTGGCGCGGCGTCGTGTAGACCCCCTCCACCACACGGTCGGCCGCGGCGAAGGCCTCGTCCACGCCACCGGTGTCGAGGATGGTGGTGGCGACGACATTGCCCCCGCCGTGCAGTTCGAACGGCGCCGCCATCTCATAGGACGCGACATCGGGGTGCACCAGCGGAGCGTCTTCCGCCATCGCATCCTCGATCGTGGCCACGACCGGGCCGGGGGTGATCTCGAGATCGATCGCCTTCACGGCCTGCTTCGCGAGCTTGCGCGTCTCGGCCACGACGATGGCGATCGGCTCGCCCTCATAGCGAACCGATCCCCTGGCGAACAGGGTCTGGTCCTTCACTATCCAGCCGGCGCGGGTATCGGGTGCGTCAGCGGCGGTGAAAACTCCCTCCACTCCCTCGATGGCGAGTGCCGCGGCAGTGTCGAGTCTGGTGATCGTTCCGCTCGGTACCGGTGACCGGAGCAGGGCACCGTGCAACTGGCCGACCTCGTTGTGATCGACGCCGTAGATGGCGTCACCCGTGGCCTTGGCCCGGGCGTCGATGCGAACGGCTGAAGTACCGATCACGTCGGTCATCAGACCTCTCCTCCCCCGGTGCCGGCCGAGACGGCCGCTTCGATCACCTGGCTGTAGCCCGTACATCGACACAGGTTGCCGACGATCGCCTTCTTCACCAGCTCCCGGTCGGGATGCGGTTCGTTGTCATGGAGCGCGGTGAGCGTCATCAACAGGCCCGGGGTGCAGAAGCCGCACTGGATACCGGCGTTGTCGAGAAAGGCCCGCTGCAGTCCGCTCAGCTCGTCGCCGTCGGCGAGTCCCTCGACCGTCGTGACGGTGGCGCCGTCGGCGGTCATGGCCGCCCGGATGCACGAGTTCACGGGCACACCGTCGACGATCACGGTGCAGGCGCCGCACTCGCCTTCGCCACACGCCTCCTTGGTGCCCGTGAGGTGGAGGACGTCGCGCAGCACGTCGAGGAGGGAGTCGTGGGCGTCGATCTCCACCGCCCGGTCGGTCCCGTTCACGTTCATCTCGAGTTTCATGAGGACACACCTTCCCCCGCTCCTCGCCGCGCCCGGGTGGCAGCGTCGGCGATGGCGCGTTCCACAATGGCGGGCAGAGCGGCCAGCCGGTAGGCGGCTGACGATCGGGCATCGTCGATGGGCGATGCGGACTGCTGTACCAGCCGGGCCGCTTCCTGCACGGCTTCGGCCTCCAGGTGCGAACCGACGAGCGCCCGCTCGGCCTCACCCACCCGGTAGGGAACGGGGGCGACCGCTCCGGCAGCGACCCGGGCCTCACTGACCCCGCCGTGGTCGTCGAATCGGAGCCGGACCGCCACACCCGCGATCGCAACCTCCATCGCTGATCGCAGTCCGAGCTTCACGTACGCCTCGCCACACCCGGCGTCGACGGGTTCGGCGGAGAACCCGAGAACCATTTCATCGTCGGCCAGCACCGTACTGCGCCGACCGACGACGAAATCGCCTATCGCCACCGACCGTCTCTCACCCTTCCTGGCGACCTCCACGATCGCGTCGCTCACCAGGAGCGGCGGCATCAGATCGGCCGCCGGGGAGGCGTTGCATACATTGCCGGCGATGGTGCCGACAGCCTGGGTCTGCCATCCGCCGACCGTACGTGCCGCATCACGCAGTGCGGGGAGCCTGGCGCGGACCTCCGGATCGGTACGAAGGTCGAGGTGGGTGGTGCACGCCCCGATCGACACCGACCCGTTGGCGGTGACTCCCCGGATCGAGTCGACGCGCTCTATGTGCACGAGCACGGGTGCCAGCGGCGCTCCGGCGTTGTGCTGCACCAGGAGGTCGGTGCCCCCGGCGAGCACTTGCGCGTCGGAGCCGAGATCGGCGAGCAGGGCCAGCGCTTCGCCCACGTCGACGGCGGAACGGAAGCCATTGCTCGCCATGTGGATCCCCCTGGTGTATCGAGACCGGATACCTGGGGGGAACCTACAGAACCAGGCCGGGTCACGCCATGGAGGAATCGACAGGAGTTGGGACTGAATTGTGGCAATCGCCAAGGGTGACCGCGGCCATGTGCCACGCGGGATCGAGGGTGTCGCTCGCACCTCGGTTCTCGCTCACTCCTCATCCATTCCCCGACGGCCGTCGGCACAGCCCGCCAACGAGGCGGTCCACGGTGGGCACGAACGTCCCGCAACCGCATCCTCGATCACCCTGCTCACACTGTGGCGGAACCATCGGAACCGATCGGCGCCGGCGCAGCGCCTGGAGCACCAACAGGAGGCCGTCAACCCGGAGGGCCTCCACGTGCGGCCGGGTCCCGGGGCCGGGCGACCACGACCTGGGTCGGAACGGCCCAGGTGACGACGGTGTGGTTGTGCTCGATTCGCCAACCGTCGAGGAGGGAAACCAGATCGACGGGTCGACAACCGCCGACGA
>DRKF01000096.1 GCA_011051915.1 Acidimicrobiales bacterium
GCCGCGTTCTGCCCAACGATCGAGCCGCCGAGAATCGTTCCGTTGGCCGGGTCGGAGAGGATCTTCACGAACCCGCGGGGATCGTTGTTGATCAAGGCCTTGGCCGTCATGGAGAACGGCACCTTGGTGACGCGGATCTTCCGGCCTGAGGCAAAGGCCTCCGCCTCCGCCAGACCAACGTCGGCGATCTCGGGTTCGGTGAAGATGGCCGAGGCCGCCTTGTCATAGTCGATATGACGATGGGGGCGGTTGGCGTGGAGGCCGAGCGCGTGCTCAGCGATCTTGCGTCCCTGCATGGTCGCTACCGACGAGAGCGGCAGCCTTCCGGATAGATCCCCGGCCACGTACACGCCATCAGCCGAACTGAGGCAATTGTGATCGACCGCGACATACCCCCCGCCATCGCTCCCGAGGCCAACGGTTTCCAGGCCCAGGTTCTCCGAGTTCGGGATCGATCCGATGGCCAACAGTGCGTGGCTGCCCCGGGCGACCCGGCCGTCGTGGCATTCCACCACGACCTCATCACCGTGTCGCTCGACACCCACAGCCCTGGCCCCCTTGTAGAGACTCACCCCGGCGTCGATGAAGCTCTGCTCCAGCAGCGCAGCCGCCTCGGGGTCCTTGCCGGGAAGCACCTGCTGGCGACTCACTATCAGGGTCACCTTCACTCCCAGCGAAGTGAACATGTGGACGAACTCAACACCCGTGACGCCTGAACCCACCACCACCAGATGATCGGGCATCTCCGGAGGAGGGTAGGCATCACGCGTCGTCAGAATCCTCTCACCGTCGACGGGGGCCCACTCGGGGACACGGGGCCGACTGCCGGTGGCGAGGACGAACACGTCGGCCTCGAGTTCCTCGCTGCCCGAACCAGTGATCGCCTCCGCCCGGCCGGGGCCGAGCAGGCGACCAGTACCTCTGATGATCCTCACTCCTTGACTGGTCAGAAGATCGACCGTGGATTCCTCGAGCTGGTGTTCGATGGCCCGGATCCGCTCCCTCATGCGGTCTGGGTCCAAGCGGGCTTCCACATCGGATAGCCCCATGCCTCCGACCCGGCGAGCGAAACTGATGGCTCCACCGGTGGCGATCATCGTCTTGGACGGAATGCAGTCGAGCAGATGAGCTGCGCCACCAACGAGCTCCCTCTCGATCACCGTGACCTGAGCCCCGTAACGGGCTGCGTAGGTGGCCGCAGTGTGGCCCCCGGGGCCACCGCCGATGATGACCATGGTCTTTGATCGCGTCATGCTCGCCGAGGGTATCGCCACCCGTCGACCGCCGGCTGCCCTGGTGGACGGGAAACCGACTGTGCTTCAACCTTGCGGTGCCCGGTATGAGCTCACGGCTCCGGTATCTTGGCCTCTGCCCCGCCCCGGGGAGCAGATCCCGGTCGGGCTCGCCGCTTCGGGGCTGACAACGCCGAGGAGTCCATGACCCAGTCCAGGGAACCAATCGAGTCCGAAGAGCTCGACGTCACGGTCGTCCTGCCCGTCTACAACGAGGAAGGCCACGTAGTAGCCGAGATCGACCGAATCCGCGCCGCCATGGAGGACTCGGGCTTCTCCTACGAGATCCTCGTGATCGATGACGGATCCTCAGACGGGTCCCATGAGATCCTCCTGGGGATTCCGGACATCCGGTTGATCACCTTCGCGGAGAATCACGGCACAGGGACCTCACGACGGGTCGGTACAAATGCCGCCAGGGGACGGATCGTCGTCTGGACCGACGCCGACATGACCTATCCGAATGATCGCATCCCTGATTTGGTCGCACAGCTGGAGAACTGCGATCAGGTAGTTGGGGCCCGGACTTCCGAGCAGGGGACGGCCAAGCTGTTTCGGGTGCCCGCGAAGTGGACGATTCGGAAGCTGGCGGAGTACCTGACACGCTCCCGCATACCTGATCTGAACAGTGGCCTCAGGGCTTTCCGCCGTGATGTGGGTATACAGTTCACGCACCTACTCCCGACCGGCTTCAGTTGTGTGACCACCCTGACCATGGCCTTTCTGGCCAATGGGTACTGCGTCCGGTACATGGACATCGAGTACAACAAGCGCGCCGGAAAGTCCAAGTTCCACTGGCGCAAGGACACTCGACGCTACCTCACCCAGGTCGTACGTATGATGCTCTCCTGGGAACCGCTGCGGGTGTTCCTTCCCATCGGAATGCTGCTTTTCGTCGGAGCGTCGGTAAAGCTGGGCGTGGATTGGGCCACCCGTGATTTCCGCCTGGCTTCCAACACCCTCCTGCTCTACTTCGCCGCCTTCCAGGTGATAGTCCTCGGTCTCCTCGCCGACCTCATCGTGCGCCAGAACCGACCCAGACAGATGATCCCCCCGAGAACCCGGTGACAAGCGAGTCCAATGGAATCCCGCCGCCCACCCACGGCGGACCACGCATAGCCCTCATCGGCGCCGCCTTCTCAGCCAACATGGGGGCGGCTTCGATGCTGCGGGCAGCAGTCACAGCTCTCAGGCGCGATCTTCCGGGCGCCCAGCTGGTGGTTCTCACGACCTACCCCGAAGCCGACCGTCTGGAACCCGACCTGCCTCCGGAGATCGAGATCGTCGACCTACGCCCTGAGCGCCTGGCCCTCGTGGACTGGCCTCTGTCTCTCCTGTCCGGCTTTCTTCGGCAGGTCGGGGTACCAAGTGATTGGCTTCTGCGGACGAAATCCCTGCGGGCGATGGCCCGTGCCGATGTCGTAGTCGATCTGGCGGGAATCAGTTTCGTCGACGGGCGCGGGATTCCAACTCTCGTCTACAACACCATGATGACCTCAGCGCCGGTCGCCCTAGGCTCGCCTGTGGTCAAGATGTCCCAGGCCATGGGGCCCCTACGGAGACGGTCAACCCGACTGGCTGCTCGTTTCGTACTCCCCCGGCTGAAGCGGATCGCGGCCCGCGGCCGAATCACTCACTGCCATCTGGAGGAGTTCGGGCTCGACAATGTGATCGATGCCGCCGACGTGGCCTTTCTGATGGAGACCAGTACCTCCCACAAAGAACGTGCTCAGGCACTCGTGCCTCCACGCGGGGCGGGGCTGCGGGTCGGAATTGTTCCCAGCCAGGTGGTCCGGCAGTACCAGGAAGCCGACGGGGGCGACTACATGGATCTCATGACGCGTTTTCTCCTCCACCTCGAATCCAAGGGCCACTCGGTTGCTCTGCTGCCCCACGCGATTCAATCCGGCCGACCGGCCGGAAAGATGAACGACCTGCCGCTGGTACGGGAACTGGCCGAGAAGGCCACCGTGGAGCCACCTTCGGTCGAGAACGTCGGCCCGGAAGTCCTCAGGGAAGCAATTGCGGCCTGCGATGTCGTGGTCACCTCGCGTTTCCACGCCATGGTTTCCGCCCTGGCCACCGACACTCCGACCGTGGTCCTGGGTTGGTCCCACAAGTATCGCGAGGTGCTCGACCAGTTTGACCAGGCCGATGCCGCCGTCGACTACCGAGGCGTCACCCTGGACCGCTTGGTCGAGACCTTCAACCGGGTCACAGCCGACCTTCCGTCTCGGCGAATGGCTATCGCCGAGCATCGCCCTCAGGTAGAGGAATCGGCCCGGGCGAACATCGAGGCAGTCCGAGTCCTTCTTTGACCGGCTCGGACACGAACGGACCTCCCGTGATCGGGGAAACGGAGACCACTTCGCGGGCCGCCCGACTTCGCAAGTGGCGAGACGCCGCCCGTGTCACCTGGCTCGTGATCGTCGTTGCCTTCGTGACGCGGTACGTCGGCCGCCACTGGGTCGAGATCCGCGACTTCTCCTCCCGGTTGAGTGTGTTGACCAGCCTGGCCGTCGTCATCACGACCATCGCCGGCAAGTACGTAGTCTCCGAACAGGCTCGGGTGTCAACCCGCTGCCTGGGACGGGAGTTCGGCCACCTGGAGATGTTCTGGCTCTACTCAGCCAGCGACATAGTCAAGTACGTTCCGGGTGGGATCTGGAATGCCCTGGCCCGAGTCAAGCTCTATGCAGACCGGGAGATGACACTGCGAGGCTCGAGCCGGGCTTTCGGACTCGAGAAGTTCTGGCAGGTCACCGGCGCCTTCTTCACCGGGATCATCTTCCTCCTACCGACCTGGGTCGACACCCTCGATCCCACGACGCCGGTGGACGGACTCCCACTCCTGATGCTCGGCTGGTCCCTCACCGTGGTGGCCTGGTGGTTGACCACGGCCGCTGGCAGCCGGGTCATCGCCGGGGTGAAACTGTCCCCGGTGGTTTCGGCAAGGGCTCTGTCCGACCAGTTTCTCGTGGCCGTGCTCCTAGGATTGGGAGTCTGGCTGCCGTGGGCCGCGATCACGTCGAGCGCTGAGGCCAATATGGCCGTCGCCATCGGGGCCTTCGCCCTGGGTCGGGCGGCCGGCTATGTCGCCATCTTCGCTCCGGCCGGTATAGGCATACGAGAGGTCGTGTCGCTGTGGGCCATGAACTCCATCGCCCCTTCCGAGGTGGCGACCTTTGCCGTCGGAGCCAATCGGGTGTTGACGGCTGTCGCTGACCTGGGCGGATTCGGGGTGGCAGCAAGTCTGAACAGTTTCCTCCACCGGGTCTCCTCCCCAGCAGAGTCGCCGCCCTCTCCCGACCTCATGCCCTACCCAAACTCGAACGGGTCCGCGGCCTCGATTCCCCTCACCGACCCATCCGACACTGACAATGGAGACGTCACCCCAGATGAAGATCCCGTCTGACCTCAGAGGTGTCATCGACTCCGGCATGTGCACGGCCTGTGGAGCCTGTCTTGCCGCAGACCCCGGCCTGGACCTGGAGATGGATCCATCGAAACTGGTGTACCGGCCGACTGGCGTGGGTGACGAGCGGGCCGCCGGGGTCTGTCCAGCGATCGCGGTGGACTTCCCGTGGCTCCACTCCAAGGTGTTCCCAGGTCGGCAAGTTACGCCACATGGCGTCGTCGACTCGGTGCTTCTCGCCCAGAGCACGGACATTGACCGAAACCTGAAGGCCAGTTCCGGCGGCTTGATCAAGGAGATGCTGGCGGAGTTGCTGCTCCGATCGGACATCGATGGAGTCATCGCCCTCGATGAGGTCGCTGGGCTCGAATACCGGGAACGTCTCGTAACCGACATCGAGGACGTCGATCGCCTGCCGGGATCCATCTATCACGCCGTACGCCTCGACGACACCCTTCGGATTCTGCGCGAACAACCCGGACGGTACGTCCTGGTCGGGATCCCCTGTCAGTTCGAGGGTCTGTACACCTACATTCATCGCCACGAGCCGGAATTGGCTGATCGAATCGCTCTTACGGTGGGCCTGCTCTGCGGATGGTTGTACAGCCATCACTCCATACGAGCCATCTCCCAGTACAAGAAGGTCGATCCCGACGACATCACCCACATCGCCTATCGCGGCGGGGGACCGGTCGGGAAGCTCCGCATGGTCACCCCCGAAAGGACCGTGACCGTAGGACGACGAGTTGACTTCAGCTACCAGGTGGCGTTCGACCGTTCGTTCAACAACACCCGGTGTCATGTCTGTGTGAACCACAGCAACTTCCTCGCCGACATCGTGGTCGGTGATGCCTGGCTTCCCAGCACCGTCACCACAAGGTCCGGCATCAGCCTTCTGATATGCCGTACTCCCGAGGCTCGCTCCCTGGTCGACGATCTCGAGGATTCGGGGAGAATCGTCCTCACCGAGGCCTCGGTGGAGGAGATCACCGAATCCCAGACCCACCGGGTTGTGTTCGGCGACTTCGCCTACGCCTATGCCGACTACCGGCGAGCGCTGGGACTGCACACTCCTGACATGTTCGGACCCAATCACGCCGAGACCAGACCCGCCGCCGAAGACGCCGTCGCCCACTTCCACAAGGAACTCGTGCGCAAACAGGAGTTGCAGGCCAGAGGCGACTACCGGTTCCTCTGGTGGAGGAAGGCGACCAAGGAACTCCCTCGACACCTCAAGAAGTACCTGGACTGGTTCCTGGTGCGCGTGCTTCGTATCAAGAGCCTCAAGGGTGAACGGCAGGAACTCAGCCGCGACGACATGGCAGTGTTCCGCTAGCCATCAAAGGGTCCAGATCGGACCAGTGGCCTTCCTCAGCCGACGGGGCGGCTGAGTCGGGGCATGCAGAGGTCCTCGAGTTCGACTATCTCGATCAGCTCCCGGTTCTCCCAGGTCACCTCGTTGTCGGGGTCGGGCTTGATGCGGAACTCCCGGAAGCTCATCTCCAGGGCGTCGAAGGCCAGGATCCGTCCCGACAGCGAGTCGCCGAGACCCAGGATGAGCTTGATCGCCTCC
>DRKF01000097.1 GCA_011051915.1 Acidimicrobiales bacterium
ACAGGAAGGTGCCGGTCATGTTGTTGGCCACCACCGCGTTCCAGCCGTTGAGGCTGATGTCCCGCAGCGGGGCCGGGAACTGACCCCCGGCGCAGTTCACCAGACCCGAGACCGGACCCGTCGACTCCAGGATCGACCCCACGGTGGCCGTCACCCCGTCCTCGTCGCGGATGTCGGTGGACCAGCACCGGGCCGTGCCCCCGTCGGCGGCGATCTCGCCGGCCACCCGCTCCAGCTTGGCCTCGGTGCGCCCTACCAGGGCCACGTCGGCTCCCAGTGAGGCCAGCTCGTGGGCGATGCAGCGACCCAGCCCGCTGCCGCCTCCGGTGACGATCATCGACTGTCCGGCGAACAGCCCGGGGGCGAACCCCGAGCGGTAGCCCGAACCGGGGCCCGATTCCGTTGCCATCGCCCTCACCTCCCGGACCGGACTGTAGGCCCCGGCCCCGCCACCCCGGCAAGCCCGACCCCACGACGAACGTACGAAACCGGCCCGGAACCGGCGGGAACCGCGGAAGGGGACATGTCGTTGTGTCACCAACGGGTGACCGATCCGCCGCGACCCACGGAGCAGCCCATGGCACCGAATCCCGCCACCCCCTGCCACGTGCTGGTGGTGGACGACGAGCCCATGGTCCGCGAGGTGGTGTGCGACTACCTCCGCCGGGACGGCTCCCGGGTCAGCGAGGCCGCCACCGGGGCCGAGGCCCTGGAGCTGGTGGCCACCGACGCCCCCGACCTGGTGGTGCTGGACGTGATGATCCCCGACCCCGACGGTTTCGAGGTGCTGCGCCGCATCCGTTCCACCCGGGAGCTGCCGGTGATCATGCTCACCTCCCGCACCACCGAGGCCGACCGGGTGGCGGGCCTGGACCTGGGCGCCGACGACTACGTGGTGAAGCCCTTCTCACCGAGGGAGCTCACGGCCCGGGTGCGGTCGGTGCTGCGCCGCACCCGTCACGCCACGGGGGGAAGGGTGCTGGAGGCCGGACCCCTGCGCCTGGACGAGAGATCGCGGCGGGCCACCCTGCAGGACGACGAGCTGGAGCTCACCCCCCGGGAGTTCGACCTGCTGGCCCATCTCATGGCCCACCCCGAGCGGGCCTTCAGCCGGGCCGAGCTGCTGGAGGCGGTGTGGCGTTCCTCGGCGGAGTGGCAGGACCCCTCCACCGTCACCGTCCACATGAGAAGGCTGCGCACCAAGATCGAACCCGACCCCGAGGAGCCCCGACATCTCCTCACCGTGTGGGGCGTGGGCTACCGCTTCCAGCCCTGACCCCCCGATTCGACCCCACAGAGACCGAGGCCCACCGATGAGGAAACACCCATGAGAAGGCTCAGCGTGAGATGGCAGGTGATGGCCGCCGCCCTGGCCGCCACCGCCGTGGCCCTGGTGGCGGTGATGGTGGCCGCCCAGATGATGTTCGTGTCCCCCCACGACCGCAACCTGCTGATGGTGGTGATCGGCGCCGCCTTCGTGCTGGGGGCGGGGGTGGCCCTGTGGGTGTCGAGGTCCCTGGTGGCCGACCTGGACCGCCTGGCCCGGGCCAGCCAGGCCGTGGCCGGCGGCGACCTGCAGGTGCGCACCGGCATCGACCGCGGTGACGAGGTGGGGGAGACGGCCCGGGCCTTCGACGACATGGTCGAGCGCCTGGACCTGGCCCACCGCCGAAGGGCCGCCGACGAGGCCGAGCGGAGGCTGCTGATGGCCTCGGTGGGCCACGACCTGCGCACCCCCCTGGCCGCCATCCGGGCCGCCACCGAGGCCCTCCAGGACGGCGTGGCCCCCGACCCGAGGCGTTATCTGGGCTCCATCAGCCGGGACCTGGACCACCTCACCCACCTGGTGGACGACCTGTTCCTCCTGGCCCAGATAGACGCCGGCCGCTTCGAGGCCGGGCGGGAACTGGTCGACATGGCCGAGCTGGCCGACGACGCCGCCGAGGCCCTGCTACCCACGGCCGCAGCAGCAGGCGTGACCCTCAGAGTGAAGGCAAGGGGAGCGGTGAGGACTAGGGGCTCGGCCCAAGAGCTCAGCCGGGTGATCCGCAACGTGGTGGACAACGCCATCCGTCACTGCCCCACGGGAGGAAGGGTGACGGTCACCGTCGCCCACGAGGAGGGAAGGGCCTGCATCAGGGTCACCGACGACGGCCCCGGCTTCCCCCGGGAGTTCACCGACCGGGCCTGTGTGCCCTTCACCCGGGCCGACACATCGCGAAGGCGGGCCACCGGAGGAGCGGGCCTGGGCCTGGCCATCGCCAGGGGAGTGTCGGAGGCCCACGGGGGAGCCATCAGGCTCCGACCCGGACCGGGAGGCGACGTCACCGTCCTGCTCCCCACCCCCGCCTGAGACCGACCGGAGACACAGCCGCCCGGACCGCACCCCACCCCCGACCCGCTATCATCGGGAACTCACTGCGGACGTAGTTCAAAGGCTAGAACCTCAGCCTTCCAAGCTGATGATGCGGGTTCGATTCCCGTCGTCCGCTCCAAACCCGGGGTGGTGCGGGACGATGGGTTGGGGCTCATCACTGCAGGGCGGCAGTCTGCGGAGTCCCTTGGCGTGCCGTCCAGTCGCGATCTGCCTCCGAGATGTGACTGGCGCTCTC
>DRKF01000098.1 GCA_011051915.1 Acidimicrobiales bacterium
ACGTTGATGCTGTAGGCCCCCGACCCTCCCCCGAGATCGAGAAGCCTGCGGCGACCCTCGAGATCGACCTGCCTCACGAAGCGGCGACCGGCACCCATCCCGATGGAGTAGGTGGCCTGGTGGTACTCCCTGGCGGCCTCGACCGTGAGGTTCTCGTACATACCCAGATGGGTGGGTTCGACCCCCGAGGTCATGGTCTCGGCGATGGCGAACCAGCCGGGCACGTCCCGTCGGGTGAACCTCATCCAGGCGCCGGCGTACCCGGGGCGGCCCTCGACCAGGTAGCGATCGACATCGGGAGCGTTCTGCAGGCCCCCCTCGGCGGTGTCGAGGAGGCCCAGCGACAGACACGACACGACCAGGCGCTCGGCATTGAGCTCGCTGATACCGAGCTCCTCGGCCAGGGAGGCCTCGTCTCGGGCCCCGGCGTCGACGGCGGTGAACAGTCCCAGGTCCAGGGCGGCCCAGAGGACGGCGGTGGCGGTGTACGCCCGCGACATCTCCTGCAGTCGGGTGGTGTCGATTCTCTGTCCTTGGCGGTCGGTCATGTCGGGAGGTCCTTGTCGCTGTCGTCTTCGTCGTCGGGCCGGGGGCCGTCCTCGACCGCGGGCAGATCGTCGAGGAAGCCCAGCACGGCCTCGACGAAGCGGTCGTTCTGGTCCCCGGCCACCATGTGGGCCGCGTCCTGGACATCCACGTAGCGGGCTCCGGGCACCGCTCGGAGGAACTCCTGCACCGCCTCGGGAGACACCAGCTCGCTCCGGGTTCCCCTCACGACCAGGGTGGGCACCCGTACCCGGGCCGCGCCCTCGAGCATCAGTTCCCGAAGCATCTCCTCACGCTCCCCGGTGGGGCGGTCCCGCCCGTGGAGGAACCTCACGTCCCAGTGCCACCGCCAGCGACCGTTCTCGTGGCGCAGCACCTGCCTCAGGCCCTCGGTGGAATCGGGTCGGGGTCGGCCGGTGTACTCCGAGATCACCTGCGAGGCCTCGTCCAGGGTGGCGAATCCCTCGGGGTGGGCCCCCATGAACCCGATGATCCGCCGCACTCCCTCGGGATCCATGGTGGGCGTCACATCGACGAGAACCAGGGCCCGGTACAGCTGGGTTCCGGTACGGCGCTGGGCCAGCAGGGCGGCGATACCGCCGAGCGAGGCCCCGACCACCACCGGCGGGGAGTCGAATCCGGCGACGAGGGCGGCGATGTCGTCGGCGAAGTGGTCCCAGCCGTAGAGGGCCTCGACCGGCCAGTCACTCTCACCGTGGCCCCGGTGGTCGACGGTCAACGCCTGCCATCCCCGGTCGGACACCGCTCGGGCCGCCTCGTCCCACGATCGCCGGGTCTGGCCTCCGCCGTGGAGAAACAGCACGACGGGGGCCGCGGAGTCACCCCAGCGGTCGGCGGCGAGATTCACCCCGCCTCCGGGCAGCCTGAGCGGAACCGGGGTCAGTTCCCCACCTGTGGTCGAATCGGTCGGATCCATGCCGGTACTCCCCCCGGCCGGGGAATCTAACCGAGGCAACCCACGATCAGAGAACCCTGGACCGGTTCACCGCCGGCGAGGTCGGCGAACGTCCCGGTGATCGAGAATCCGGTCGGGTCGTAGCTGACCTCGGGTTCGGGTACCCCGGATGCGTTGGAGTCCAGGACGTACTGACTGAACTGATCCTCGTCGAAGAGCATGGCGAAGGCGGAGGTCTCGACGGGTTCGGAGACGGCGTAGATCTCGCTGTTGACGTTCACCGTGCCGTCGGCCGCGGTGTAGTCGAAGCGGTAGTCGCTCCCGGCTATGTGGCACTTGCCGACGAACTCGAGGGTGCGGTCGCCCAGGACCAGGGTGGCCTGTCCGTCGGTCACGATCTCCTCGGCCGCCTGCTGACGGTCATAGGCCAGGTCCTGACGGCTGAACTCGAGATTGAACGTGCCACTACCCATGAAGATCTCCAGCAGCTCGTCGGTTCCCCTGCCCCCTCTGAGCCCCGTGGTCTCCTCGGTGAGGATGTCGTAGCCGTTGGACTCCATCCAGGCCTTGAGGGCGGGCGCCATGTCCGCCATGGTGGCGGTGGTGGTGCCGGAGACGAGGGAGTTCTGCTGGGCCTCGTCCACCACGGCGAGGCTGATGTTCAGATCATCGGGGAGGGGGAAGTCCGACGGGAGCCAGTCGGGCCGATCCAGGTGGTCACCGGCCTGGACGACCTCACCGTCGGCCGAGAGTGAGATCGACTGGCCGGAGTCGTCGATGTTGACATCGACGTCACCTCCACCGGCGGATTCGATCGCCTTCTCCGTGAGTGTCTCCGAGCCCCCTCCGCAGGCGGACAGCAACAACAGTGAACCGGCGATCAGAGCCAGAATCCTCCGGGTGCCACGGCTGAGTGTCATGTTCGACTCCGATGATCTGTTCTTGTTGTGGGGCTTACCGGCCCGACCGGCCGACCACCCGGCTATCGACCGGGCATCGCCGCCGCTGTAGCGGCCGAGCTGGATGACGTGGTTGAGGCGACCGCAGCGCCGGCAGTGGTGGTAGTGATGGCAGCGCCGGCAGTGATGGTTCGTCGTCGGCGTGAGCCTGTGGGTACCACCCCATGGTGGCATCACCGCCGACCGAGGAGGGACTGGCTCGGGCCGGGAGCTAGTTTCGACCCCATGGAAGGGAATCGGCAGACCTCCGGCGAGTCCATCACGGTGTTCAGGGCCCGGAGGGTGCGCACCATGGAACGGTCCCTGCCACTGGCCACGGCGGTGGCCGTCAGGGACGGGATGATCATCGAGGTGGGAACCCTGGAGTCTCTGCGACCCTGGCTCGACCACCATCCCCACGTGATCGACGACCGCTTCGCCGACCAGGTGATAATGCCCGGACTGGTGGAACCCCACGCCCATCCCTCCCTCATGGCGACCATGCTGGCCCTGGACTGGATCCCCCCCGAGCCGTGGGACCTGCCGTCGGGTCACGTGGCCGCCGCCACCAGCGAGGAGGAGTACCGCGGTCGCCTCGAGGCTCTCCTCCGGCGGGACGAGGCCGAGGGGGTGCCCGAGGACCGACCGTTGATCACGTTCGGGTACCACGCCCAGTTCCACGGTGATCTGACCCGGGACGATCTCGATCGGCTCTCGCCCCTCCGGCCGCTCATCCTGTGGCAGAGGTCGTTCCACGAGCTGCGGTGCAACGGCCCCGCCCTCGAATTCCTGGACGCGGCCGAGGGCGCCGAGTGGGATCCCCACATCGAGCTCGACAGCGGCCGGCTCTACGAGTCGGGCATGACCTGGGCCCTGCGGACCCTCGTTCCGATCCTGCTGGAACCCGATCGCTTTCGTCGGTCCCTGCTGGATTTCACCGCCCTGGCGCAGATGGGTGGCATCACCACCGTCGTGGATGCCGGACTGGGGATCTTCGACGTCGACTACGAGCTGGGTGTCTACCGGGAGTTGTTCGGCGACGCCGCCTCGCCGATCACCACCTATCTGATGCCGAACGTGGGGATGATCCGGGGCAGGTGGAAGGACGAGACGCTCGCCAAGGTCGAGGCACTGATCGACGAGCTACCCGCCGATTCGGACACCGACGTGCGCCTCCGGTTCCTCCGGGCCGCCAAGTTCTTCACCGACGGGGCGTTCATCGCCCAGCTCATGCAGGCCGGAGGCCCGGGCTACATCGACGGGCATGTCGGGGCCTGGCTGGCCGATCCGGGTCAGATGCTGCGCCAGGCGCGGGAGTGGTGGAACGCCGGATTCGACATCCACACCCATGTCACCGGGGATCTCGGGGTCCAGGCCTGCCTGGACGCCGTGGACACCCTGCTGCACGAACACCCCCGGTTCGATCATCGCTCGACTCTCCACCACTTCGGGATGTCGACCTCGGCCCAGGTCCGCCGCCTGGCCCGGCTCGGGATGCAGGTATCGGCCAACGCCTTCTACCTCAGGCTCTTCTCCCGACGGTTCGCGGAGTCCGGGCTCGGGTGGGAGCGGGCGTCCCAGATCATTCGACTGGGGTCCGTACGCGAACAGGGATCGACGGTGTCGCTGCACTCCGATGTGCCCATGGGGCCACTGCTCCCACTGGAGGCGGCCTCGATCACCGTGACCAGGACCGCGGCCGACGGTACGGTCATGTGCCCCGAGGAGGCGTTGACTCCCGAGGACGCCCTGAGGGCGATCACGATCGACGCCGCCTTCCAGATGAGGCTCGATCACCGCATCGGGAGCCTGTCCGCCGGCAAGGATGCCGACATGGTGGTGCTGGACACCGATCCGATGGAGATCGAGGCGGCGGACTGGCCCTCGATCGGCGTTCTGGCCACGATCCGGGGAGGTCGGGTGTTCGACAATCCGGCCCGGTCCGGGCAGGTTCGGGCACCGGGACGGAATCCGGTGTGACCCCGCCCGCTCGGAGAATCCCCTACGCGATCGTCGGTGGGTTCCTGGGCGCCGGCAAGACCAGCCTGATAACCGGTGTCCTCCAGACCGCCACCGAGCGGGTGGCGGTGATCGTCAACGACCTGGGGGCCCTCGGACTGGATGCCGAAATCCTGCGGAGGGCCACCCGATCGGAGGGAGGTTCGGAATCCATCGAGCTGGGCGGTGGTTGTGTCTGCTGCACGGCGGGTACGAATCTCGCCCTGACCCTGAGGGATCTGAGCCTGCGGGACCCTCCCCCCGATCGGATCCTGCTCGAGTGCAGCGGGGTGGCCGACCCGGGTCGGGTCGCTCGCTACGGAAGCCGGCGAGTGCTCGAGGAGCCCGTCACGGTGGTCGTGGTCGATTCCACCGACATCGGACGGAGGTTGGCCGATCGCAACTGGGCCGGTCTGGTCGAGGCCCAGTTGGACGCGGCCGACGTCCTCGTCGTGTCCAAGACCGATCTGACGGGCCCCCAGGTCCCCGCATCACGGGAGGTTCCGAGTTGGTTGTCGGACCGCCGACCCGATATCCCCGTGGTCGTGGGGCGGCCCGAGGAGATCGGGCGCACCATCGTGGGAGGAGACTGGGGCCCGATGTCTCCCCGGGGTGGCGACGTGCCCTCGGAGACCCTCGCCTCCGGTGAAGTCGAGGCCGAGGCCGTTTCCGGTCGCGGAGGCGACGGCGGCCGCGGCCGCCATGGACCCGGGCGCCGGGGTCCACGGTTCGAGGTTCGCTCCCACCGCTTCGCCTCGGCCGTGAGCGACTCGGAGCTCGAGCGGTTCCTCGACGGAGTCGAAGGGCTCGTACGGGCCAAGGGTGTGGTCATGGGCGATGAGGGTCCGGTTCTCGTGCAGTGGGCGGCCGGACGGTGTGGATCGCGTCCGTGGCCCGAGGCGGCCGACGCAGTCCTGGGCCTGACCCTGGTGATCTCACCGACCGGGTCCCGAGGAGGCACCTGTTGAGCAGGGTGCGGCCGCCCCTGATGGTCCTCGGATTCGCCCTGTTCATACTGCTCGGCATGCCCGAGGGAGTCCTCGGCACGGCCTGGCCCTCGATACGTGAGGAGGTGGGGCGGCCGGTGTCGGATCTGGCCTGGCTGGTGGCCGCCTACACCCTGGGTTACCTGGTCAGCGCCACCGGATCGGGTCACCTGATCCAACGCTTCGGTGTGGACCGGTCGATCAGGTCGGGAGTGGCCGTCACGGCGGCCGGGCTGGGTCTGTACGCAATGACCTCGGGCTGGGCGACGGTGTTCGCCGCGGCCCTTGTCAGCGGACTCGGGGCCGGCACCGTGGACGCGGCACTCAACACCCACTTCGCGGTGGCCGGTGACATGACCGCCATGAACTACCTCCACGCGTTCTTCGGCGTCGGGGCCACCCTGGGTCCTCTGGTGGTGGCCGGCCTGCTGGCCGCCCATCGGTCCTGGCATCTGGCCTACGGCCTGATGGGAGCGGTCGAGGTGGCTCTCCTGGTGGTGCTGCTGAGCCGCCGGAGCCGATTCGGCCCTCGGGTCCCGCCCGCCGGTGGGGAGCGACGGACCGGCCCGGAGCCGCCGAGCCGGCGGATGCTGCTGTGGCTCACGATGCTCGTCTTCTTCACCTATGTGGGCGCCGAGGTCGCCTACGGTCAGTGGTCCTTCTCGCTCCTGACGGAGGAGAGGGGGGTGTCGGAGCAGGTCGCGGCGCTGGTGGTGGCGGCCTACTGGGGCGGACTGACCGTCGGCCGGATCGGCCTGGCGATATCTGGTCGCCGTCTGGAACCCCGGGCGGTGCTCCGTCGCTCCGGAGCGGTGGTCGTCGCTGCCGGTGCGTTGTTCTGGTTGGATCCGTTTCCCGGCGCCGACCTGGTGGCCCTGCCACTGGTCGGTCTGGGTGAGGCCGGGATCTTCCCCGCCATGGTGATGCTGAACCCGGGTTGGTTCGGGGTGGCCGGCACGCCGAGAGCCGTCGGGTACCAACTGGCGTCGTCATCGCTCGGTGCCATTCTGGTCAGCGGGGCGGTGGGGACCCTGGCCGGGAGCCGCGGTCTGGGGACCATGCCGGCAACTGTCCTGGCGGTGGCGATCGCCAGTCTGGTGGCGGTGCGTTCGACGGTGGCACTCGACCGACCCGTCGCCTGAGGCTCAGCGGCGGGACCTCAGAACCCGGCCCGGTCGGACTCCGGTCGGTGAACCGTCGACGAAGGTCACCTCACCGCTCTTGACGGTGTGGAGGTAGCCGTCGGCGTCCTGGAGGAGTCTGCGCCCACCGGCGGGAAGATCGTGGACCATCCGCGGGGCGTGAAGGTGCAGGCCGTCGTAGTCGATCACGTTGAGATCGGCGATCATGCCGGGGATCAGCGCCCCGCGGTCCCAGATGCGGTAGGCGGCGGCGGTGGCCGAGGTCTGGAGTCGAACCGCTTCCTCGAGGTCGATTCGGGGGCCGCGGGTGCGGTCCCTGGTCCAGTGGGTCAACAGATAGGTGGGGAAACTCGCATCACATATCAGACCGCAGTGGGCCCCACCGTCGCCGGCACCGGGAACCGTGGCCGGATGGGTGAGCATCTCCCTGATGGCCCCGTGGTCGTGGTCGTGGTAGTTGCCGAGGGGCGAGAACAGGAAGCCGGTGCCCTCCGATTCGGAGAGCCAGTCCATCACCACCTCGGCCGGTGTGCACTCCCGACGTCGGGCCTCGGCCTCGGCGCTGGCGTCGGCGGGGGGCTCGTAGTCGGGCGGGTCGCCGAGCCGGTAGATCTGGTGGAAGGCGGTGGCCATGTGGGCGGCGAAACGGTCCCTGGTGCGTGGCTGTTCGGCCCCCAGCACCTCCCGGAAGGCCGGCTCGCGCAGCATCTGGGCCAACTCGGCGGGAGTCCGGTCGGCCACGGCTCGGAACGACGGATGGGCGATGAACGGATGGAACGAACTCTGGAGCCCGAACAGCATCCCCGTGGGTCTCACCGCCACCTGGGGTACGTAGCGGCCCGGTTCCGCGTCCAGGGCGTCGGCGAGTATCCGGCGGTAGGCCGTGGGGTCGACTCCCGTCTGGGCCAGGGTGAAGGTGACGGGACACCCCGCGGCCCTGATGGCCGGCAGCCAGTCCTCGTCCCCGCCGGTGCCCTGGTCGTCGGAGACGTACTGGAACACCCCGTGGCCCGAATCGCGGACGGCCTCGGCGATGGCCAGGACCTCGTCGGGAGCGGAGTGGGTTCCGGGTACCGGGCCGTGTCGGGAGCGATGCAGGAAGGTTCGACTACTGGAGAACCCGAAGGCACCGGCGTCCATGGCCTCGGCCGTGATCCGGGCCATCTGTGCGATCTCGTCGTCGGTCACGTCGTAGTCGTGAGCTCTCTCCCCCAGCACATAGGCCCGCACGGCGGCGTGGGGGATCTGGGCGGCGAGATCCACCGTCCGGGGTGCGGCCTCGAGGGCGTCGAGGTACTCGGCGAAGGACTCCCAGGTCCAGTCGATTCCCTCGGCCAGGGCGGTGCCGGGTATGTCCTCGACCCCTTCCATCAGTTCGATCAGGAAGTTCTCCGAGCCGGGTCGGACCGGAGCGAACCCGACCCCGCAGTTACCCATGACCGCCGTGGTCACGCCGTGGTGGCTGGAAGGCGCCAGCTCCCCGTCCCAGGTGGCCTGGCCGTCGTAGTGGGTGTGGATGTCCACCCAGCCCGGTGTGACCAGCGCCCCGTCGGCGTCGATCTCCCGAGCCCCGGGCCCTTCGACCCGCCCCACCACGGAGATGCGATCCCCGTCGATGGCGATGTCAGCGGTCCGGGCGGAGGTTCCGGTTCCGTCGACCACCGTGCCTCCGCGGACGACCAGATCGTGCTGCGCTGTCCCCATTTTCCGTGCCCCCGGTTCCGCTCTGCTCGTGATCCCACGCCTCTCAGGCAGCTCAAGTCATAGCGGTTCATCGCCCCGTGTGCTCGGATCGGTGGCCGGTGATGTCGCCTCGTGTGCTCGGATCGGTGGCCGGTGATGTCGCCTCGTGTGCTCGGATCGGTGG